>NZ_DATCVJ010000443.1:0-11337 GCF_036566945.1 Chitinophaga sp.
CTGAACAAAAGCAATACCCTTGGATTGAGCTATAGCCGCCGTATTGAGCGCCCGAGCTACGAAGATCTTAATCCATTTGAATTCTACCTGGACAGGTATACAAAAGAAGCAGGTAATCCAAACCTGAAACCACAATACTCCAACAACTTTGAAATCACGCATACTTTCAAGGAATTCCTGATCACCTCCTTTGGTTATTCCCGTACAAAAGATATGATGACCAAGATCCTGGAAGCAGACGTGGACAAGTCAACGGGAGATACTTCCATTGTTCGTTACAAATACATGAACGTGGCGAGTGCAGACAATTTTAACCTGAATATTTCACTGCCCATGCCGATTACCAAATGGTGGATGAGTTTTACCACGGTATCTGTTTCCTACGGAAAATATGAAACAGTAGTCAACAACAACCCGGTGAAACTTGCTTCTGGTGGGTTCTTTGGCCGCACACAACAAACGTTTACCATTAATAAAGACATCGCAGCAGAAGTGACTTACTTCTATGTTTCGCCGCAGGTCACCAATGAGGGCTTATTTAGAATGAAGTCTATGTCTTCACTGGATCTGGGTGTATCAAAGAAAGTAATGAAAGGTAAAGGCTCCGTGAAACTGAATCTGGCCGATGTTTTCAAGACAAATTACTTCCGTGGATCCTTTGAAAATGCAGGTAAATACACTTCTGTATCCAGTGGACGGGATAGCCGTCAGGTGAGACTGACCTTTAACTACCGTTTTGGAAATACGAATGTAAAGGCCGCACGTAGCCGTCAGACAGGATTGGAAGCAGAACAAAATCGTGTAAAAGAGGGCGCTAACTAAGTATCCCTGTCCTAAAGATGGTTTTTTAGGTATATAAAGGATGGAAAAACGTAGCCCATCATTTGGGCTGCGTTTTCCTTTCAAACTTCCGGACCTGGGATAGCCTGGTTTCGTCACAGAAAAGAGGCCTTTGGTGTAATTTGATAGCATCCGATCGGGCATTCACATAATTTTGAAGAATATTTTTATACCAGATATAGTTTTCATCCATCTCTATAATATATTAATAATTAAATAGATAGAAAAGATATAGCTGTTTAAGATGGGCTAAAGTCACAATAAGCTGGAAAATCCTTTCAACGAACATGCAACCTTTTTTACAATTACTGTCTTTATAATGAAAGCATCAGCCACTAACTTGAATCAGACGCAAATAGCAGAGAATGTAGTAGAACGCTGCAAAAAGGGGGATGTTCGCGCATTCCGCGAATTGTACGACGCGTACGCCGCTGCTATGTATAATATCTGTCTGCGGATGACGAATAACGTGAGTGATGCGGAAGACACCTTACAGGAGGCCTTCATCCAGGTACACAAGAACATTAACAAACTGGAACGTGATCATAGTGTAAGTGCCTGGATTAAACGGATTGTGGTAAATCATTGTTTGAATACACTGCGCAAAAAGAAAGTGTATTTTGAAGATGTAGATGAAGTGGAAGTAATGACAGAAGACGGCATAGATGAAGCCCAGTTTACCTGGACCGTTGCCGCAGTAAAATCTGCCATCCATGGTTTACCACAGGGATATCGTACCGTTTTGAATCTCTATCTTTTTGAAGAGTATTCACACCGGGAAATAGCAGAAATGCTGGGTATCACTGAATCTACCGTAAAAACGCAGTATATGCGTGCCAAAGAAAAAGTAAGGCAAATTGTAAAACAGCAAAATGTAACTCGTTAATGCCAGACAATTTTGAAAATTTTATCCAGCAGCATCGGGAGGAATTTGAGATGCCCGGACCTTCGCCAAGGGTTTGGGATGCACTGGAGAAAGAACTGACTAATCAAGGAAAAGGCAGGGTAGTACAGCTTTTACAGAAAAACTGGTTTAAAGCAGCCGTCATATTGGTATTGATGATAAATGCCGGCGCCCTCTTTTATTTTACCAAACATAAACAGCATCAGCAGGAGCTGGCAGTTATAGCGCCGGAAATGCAGGAAGCAAAAGCATACTATACCTCACGTATAAACGAAAAGCTGCAGCTGATCAATGCCTACCCGGTGGACGAACTGGGCCTGGACAGCACGGCCCGTAAAGAACTGGAACTTCGCAACGATACCTACAAAGCGCTGGAAAAAGAATTAAAGAACAATCCCGGCAATGAAAGAATCCGCGCAGCACTTGTTCGCTACTACCAGCTAAAGCTGGATTTACTTGATAAAATATTAGAGGAGTTACAACAGAAACGTGCAACTCCCGGTCACACAAAAAAGCAATATGAAGCTGAGATTTAAATGCTTGTTATTCCTGTTGCTCCCGTTATTAGCGCAAGCTCACAATGGAGGAACACCTTACAAAAAAACCATTGTCAAAAACTTTACGGTAAGTGATAATGCTACTTTAAGTATTTCCAATAAGTATGGTAAGATTATTTTTCATGCCTGGAACAAGAATGAAATTAAAGCTACCATTACCGTTACCGGCTTTGGCAAAAATGATGCACAGGCCCAGTCTATCGCAGAACTGGTAGATGTGGACACCGATAAGAGCAGCAGCAACGCTGTATCTATGCGTACCGCCTATAGTCCCTCCAAAGGAGGTTCCAGCTGGTTTTCCTGGGGTGGAAAAATGGATTCCAAAGACTATGTAAATATTGATTACGATGTTTACATCCCTCAAAGTCTGCAAAAACTACAGGTAGAAAATCAATTCGGAGATGTAATTGCAGACAAGTTTACATTTCCGGCGACGCTGGATATGAACTATTGCACCTTCGATATCCGGGAAGCGGAAGATCTTACTTTCAGAATTAACTATTGTGATAAAGGAAGAATCGGGAAAGCGGGTAAAGTAACGGTGAAGGGCAATTATTCTACTATCCGCGCCGATCAGCTGGCAGGCCTGGAAACCAGCTCTAACTACAGCGAATATGCGATCGGGAAACTGGGTAGTTTGAAAATAGCGGCTAACTACGATGATTATAAAATAGAGTCGGCTGATTTGGTGGAAGGTCGTTGTACCTATTCCGATGTGAGAATCGAAGAACTGCAGCACAGCATTAATATGCGTATGACTTATGGAGATGTGAAAGTGCTGAAGACGGGTAGTGGTTTTAAACAGGCAGATTTCCAGCTTACTTATTCTGACGTGAGGATGTTTTTTGCCCGCAAACAGCCATTGAATATGAGCGTTAACCTGGTGTATGGCGATTTGGGAACCGGTGGACTGGAGTTAAAGAACGTCATGTCTAACAAGAAAGGCCCGGCCCTTAATTACGCAGCGCAGGCTGGCGGTGGGACTGAATCATCTCCCTATATAAAAATACAGGGTACTAACTCAGATGTTAAGCTCGATGTCTTTTAAAAAATAACGTCATTCTAAAATCTTATAAATACAGTTACACTATGAAACGATTAGCCACGTATGTCATGATTGCCCTGCCTTTGCTGTTGGCAGCCGGTGTATTTGCTTCCTTTAAGTATGGCAGTATTAATGGTAAGTACATTGGTATTAATGAGGAGAAAATCAGGGGTAATGGAAATGTGAAACAGGAATCGAGAGATGCCGCTGCTTTTACGGATATCAGCACTTCCGGAGTGTATAAAGTAGTGATTACCCAGGGTAGTACTCACAGTGTCCGGATAGAAGCAGAAGAAAACCTGCTGCCTTATATTATTACGGACATTTCCGGTGGAGAACTGCGTATCCATTCCAAGAAAGGATATAGCATCAATCCTACCAAAGATATTAAGGTATATGTTACCCTGCAGAAGGTGGATAAGTTGTCTGCCAGTGGAGCAGGTGGATTTACCAGCACGAATGTTTTAAACAGTGATCGTATTCAGTTAAAATTCAGTGGCGCCGCAGATGCCACGCTGGATATCAAAACGCAGTCGCTGGAAGTAGGGTTATCCGGCGCCAGTAATGTAAAACTGAAGGGTAGTTCCGAAAGCGCCGAATATGGTATTTCCGGCGCAGCAGACATCCAGGCCCTGGACTTATCTACCAATGATGTAAAAATTGGTATTTCCGGTACCGGCAAGGCAAATGTATTTGTACAGAAAAAACTGGATGTAAGTATTTCCGGTATGGGTACAGTAAAATATAAAGGAGATCCGGGCGTAACCCAGGCTATATCAGGCATGGGCCGGATCAGTAAGATTTGATAACAAGTTAGATTTAGAGTATATATGCGGCAGGTAGTTCTCTACCTGCTTTTTCTTTTTTATATTTGCTGTTCGAATATAAAATTTTAAGTTATGCCGTCCTTTGATATTGTTAGCAAAGTAGATTTACAGACACTGGATAACGCGATTAACACGGTGAAGAAAGAAATCACCAACAGGTTTGATTTCAAGGGTTCACATGTGGAAATAGAGCTGAACAAGAAAGAACTGGTGCTGAATATAGAAGTAGATAGTGATATGAAGCTGGGTCAGGTACTGGACGTATTGGTGAGTCGTACCATGCGTCAGGGGCTGGATGCTTCTATCTATGATCTCAGTAAGGAACCTTACCAGAGCGGTAAGGTATTTAAGAAGGATATTGCTGTACGGAACGGGATCAAACAGGAAGATGCCAAGAAGATAGTGAAAATGATTAAAGACGCGGGGTTGAAGGTACAGGCGGCCATTATGGACGATATTGTACGGGTAACCGGCAAAAAAATTGATGACTTACAGGATGTTATACAGAAAGCCAAGGAAGCCAATCTGGGCATACCTTTGCAGTATATTAACATGAAATCCTGATTTTTTTTACGAATAATCTTTGGGTGTTAAAGAAAATTAGTTAACTTTGCACCCTGTATTTACAATAATTTTGATATGAAACAGGGAATCCATCCAGAAAGTTACAGATTTGTGATATTTAAAGATATGTCAAACGGTGAGAGCTTTTTAAGCCGCTCTACTGCTCCTTCCAAAGAAACTGCAAAGTGGGAAGACGGCAATGAGTATCCGTTGATCAAGTTGGAAATTTCCAATACTTCTCATCCTTTTTATACTGGTAAGAACGTATTGGTGGATACTGCAGGACGTATTGACAAATTCAACAAGCGCTACGCTAAAAAAGCATAGTTTCTAAGTAAAATATTTTTAGGGAAATCCCATCGGCTTATCGATGGGATTTTCTATTTTAGCCACTTATGGAGCGTAATTATATTCTTTTTGACACGCCCGTACGTGAATTGTTATACCCCTTTACGCATACAAGACCCATAGCGGCCTGCAGAGTAGGAATACTCACTATTCAGGAGAAATGGGAACGCTTGCTGGGTACAGGAGTAAGCCATTTTACTGTACCGCATTTACAGGATAAATATCCTTTGCTGCATAAAGACAGGCAGGCAGTAAACATATTACTGAGTGGACACATACTGCCGGATGCTGCGCTGGTAGCTGCAATTGAAGTGCTGCAACCGGATCAGGAGTTGTATAAAGATCATCAGTTACTGGCCAAAGCGGTGTTGGGACCAGATGTACCGGCACTGTTGGCGGGTGACCGGAAAAATTATCCGGGAGAAGTACTGGGAATTTATAAGCCTTGGGATATCTTTGCGCTCAACGATAAAGCAATCAGGGCAGATTTTGAGCTGCTTACAGCAGGCCGGACATCGGCTACCTTATCACACACCAATCAACAGATCAATCATACGGACATTTTCCTGGAGCCGGGGGCTAAAGTGGAGTGCAGTATACTTAATGCCAGTACGGGACCTATCTATATCGGGAAAAATGCCGAGGTGATGGAAGGGTGCCTGATCAGGGGGCCTTTTGCGTTGGGAGAAGGGGCCGTATTAAAGATGGGTACAAAAATATATGGAGCTACCACCCTGGGGCCTTTTTGTACTGGTGGCGGGGAAATCAAGAACAGTGTGATGTTCGGTTATTCGAATAAGGGGCATGATGGTTACCTGGGCGATGCCGTTATCGGTGAGTGGTGTAACCTGGGAGCAAATACCTCCTGTTCCAATCTGAAAAACAATGTATCCACCGTAAAAGTATGGTTGGAAGCCCGGGGAGAGACGGTGTCGGCGGGAATGAAATGTGGCGTGCTGATGGGAGATTACAGTCGTTGTGGTATTAATACCATGCTGAATACGGGAACGGTGATTGGCGTGTCCAGCAATGTGCTTGGTGGCCATTTTCCGCCTAAATTTGTACCTTCTTTCAGTTGGGGAGGGCAGGAGTCTTACCGGCTGGCAGAAGCACTGAAAGACGCCGGTAATTGGATGGCGTTAAAAGGCCAAACTTTATCAGCAGTGGATAGTGAGGTATTGATCGCTTTACATGCGTTAACGAAACAGAAAGACCTTAAAACTTAATATTACAGTATTTATGAGAAAGAAAATTGTTGCAGGTAACTGGAAAATGAATCTTACGCTGGCGCAGGGCGAGCAGTTGATCAACGACATTCTGCAGGCAGGACTTACCTTGAAAGAAGGACAGGAAGTAGTGGTGGCTACGCCATTTCCTTATTTACTGAAAGCGAAGGCGTTACTGAAAAACTATCCTGGTTTTTACGTAGCGGCACAGAATTGCGCCAGTGAAAAATCCGGTGCTTATACCGGTGAGGTATCTGCAGAGATGCTGCAATCAATCGGCGTGGACTATGTGATTCTGGGTCACTCTGAAAGAAGAGAGTATTTCCAGGAAAGCAATGCGATACTGGCAAAGAAGATCGACCAGGTACTGGCCAACGGGCTGAAACCAATTTTCTGCTGTGGTGAACCACTGGAAATCAGACAGGCGGAAACACAGAATGCTTATGTAGCAAAGCAACTGGAAGAAAGTCTGTTTCATCTGACAGAAGAGCAACTGAAAAATGTAGTGATCGCGTATGAGCCTATCTGGGCGATTGGTACGGGTCTTACCGCCAGTTCTGCACAGGCACAGGATATGCACGCATTTATCCGTTCTCAGATTGCTAATAAATTTGGCCGTGAAGCCGCTTTACATACTTCTGTTTTATACGGAGGCAGTGCTAAGCCTGGTAATGCAGCTGAGTTGTTTTCCTGCCCTGATGTAGATGGAGGTCTTATTGGTGGCGCTTCTTTGGTAGCTGCTGATTTTGTAGCGATTATAGAAAAGCTGTCATAAATAAATAATTGAGAGATACGCAGTTAGTAAAGCTGCGTATTTTTTTAGTAAAAAATGCTAAAAAAATTAGTAATTCCGAAAAAAGGTTGTATATTCGTATTGTCATTCTAACAGGGAGAATTAAAATATCAGGTTATGAATACGAATTATGAAATTTCGGAAGAGTTATTTGATTATTTGTTGGTGGTGAATCCGGATGCTTTGGTATCTAAAGATGTGACCCGTATCCGCCAGTTTGTAGCTGCAGAGCTAAATGATGGAGGCATGTCGGGGGCGCCTGTTCATGTGGCGTTGTTCAGATCAGCGTTTCCTGAGCGTTTTCAGGAAGATTTTGTGACCATGCTGGAAGAGGTGGCGCGCAAGCAGGCTGGTTTTGCCATTTACACGGCAAAGATGGATGCTTTCAGGCATGCTGATGGAAACAACAGTGTTTTCATCAATGTAGCGAATCCCAAACCTTTGATTGAATTGCATCGTAGTATTCTGCAGGCTTTTGAATTGAAGCCGCAGACCTTCAAACCGCATATTATGCTGGCGAGAGGACTACATGATGCGGAAGTCAATATGGTCATGCCATTGCTGGCGCAGCAAATATTTGTACGCAGCTTCAATTGTCATTGTTTTAGTTTGCTGAAAAGGCCTGCTGCCGGTGGTAAATACGAACGCGTGAAAGACTTTGTATTTGGAGATATTGAACACATGGTTGGTTCATTGTTTAATTACGCTGCATAAGCAGCTATAAAGTTGTCTGAGTCAGGATTGCCGGGTGGTAGATTCGCAGAATTGATGGATTTGGGACGGATAAATAATTTGTTACCCCCTATATCAATGTTCATCAATGTTTGTTTCCCTCATGTTAACCATCCTTTCATACTGTTGCTGTTGCAGCCTTCAGCTGCTATCCTTCGATGGTAGCCAGTTGCAACGTTATTGATCCGTTAGCATACCAATTTCATATGATGCTGCGTATCCATTATCCGGCAAATCCTGGTTCAGATAATTATTTGTATGAGAGAATCCTTTCCTCGTGTTTGTTCCCTTCATTCCCTTTTGTAATAAGTTTTTAGTTGTTTGTATCTTAGCGGAAATTTTGAATGTTTTTTGAGAGTGTCCTCCTTCATTTGTAGTGCATACAGTCAGAAATAGGACCATTACCGCGTTAATCGAATAAAATTTATGACAACTAAGACAATTGTACACAAGGAAATTATTGTGAAAGGCCGTGTGCAGGGAGTAGGATTCAGGGCAAATGCCAAGCGCGTAGCCGATTCAATGAATGTACAGGGACAAGTGAAAAATCTGCTGGATGGAAACGTATGGATTCTGGCGGAAGCAGAAGAGCAGGCAATGGAAGATTTCATTGACTGGTGTAAATCAGGACCTGCTATGGCTGCAGTAAAGGAATTGGAAATTACAACCGGCGACGTACAACATATTAAAGGCTTTACTATCCTTTATTCATAAATCCCTGGTCCGGTTTACAGCGGGTGTTCAGATACCTATGCCCCGTAAGCAATTAGCCTTTTGCTATGAGCTTTTAGAAATCGCAGAGAAAAAGTTAACCGGGACCTGTTGACAACAGGCGCAAAGAAATTTAACGGGGCAATGCAACTGAATACGACCGTATAAATTTCTTTGCGCTTTCGTCATGCGATATGATGGGTGTTTGCTGTATCGGAAACAAGCATTAATTAATACTAAGCTTCTGCAAAGACTTGCGCAATACAGCTTTGGGCACTACTAAGCATTAATTAATACTAAACTTCTTCTGTAAAGACTTATCCAACGCAGCTTTGGGCACTACAATCGTAATGGTATTCACCGCAAAATAAGCTTCAGAAACATTCACGTAGCCGCCAAATGGACTGGAGTTAGTACCCCATGAATTTTTTACCAGGAAGAAGGTTTTACCTTGCTGTGTTTTCTCAATCCCCGTAATGTGCATCAGGTGATCATCCTGTGTTACCAATTCTTCGTATAGCTGTTGACGTGAGTCCTGCGTATAAGTGGGTTCAGCTACATCCGGATCGATACTATCTTTTTTCAGCGAAGCGCCCGGCTGTGGCAATAAGGCGAATCCTTTGCTGGAAGCAAATCCCCTGTTGCTCACATCAGCATCCCACAATACCGTGTAACCTTTTTGCAGCGCCGTTTCGGTGATGCTGGTCAATTCTTTTAACGGTACGTTGTAATAAGCGCCGTTAGAGAAATTGTCCGGTACTTCTATAATGAAAGATTTGTAAAAAGGATGATGCGTGAAGGAGGTCAGAAATACATAATCATCTGCATTGAACTTCACTACTTCCTTTGCAAAAGTTTGTGGGGTATAGGTTTTACCATTGTATTCAAACGAAGCAGGAGGCTGTCCCATGTAATTATCCAGGATGCCGGTAAACTGAGTTATCCAGTTATCGGGTACCGGTGATACTTTAATGATGCTATCCAGGTATTTCTTCATGGCAACCACCATTTCTCCGTGGTTGTGTGTGGTGGCATTGCCTTTTAATCCACTGTACACACTTTCCGGCTCTATACCATAAGCTGCAATAGATTGGATCACATCATGTGCCAGGCCGCCTTCATCAAAGCGGGCAAAGCCTTGTCTCCGTACATAGTTCTTTGCCTTTTCTATATAAACATTCCGGGCGGTAAACATTTCAGAGAGATCCAGCTCAGGCAGCCCTTTGCGCAGACATTCTGTTTCTACCATAGAAGTGGATGAAAATGACCAGCAGGTGCCTGTCATACCCTGATTTTTCACCGGGGTAGTGGCGTTGCTTTTTCCATTTACAAGGTTGTTGATTACTACGCTTTTTTCCTGTGCATTCGCCATGATGGCGGTAAACATGGCAAGTGTAATACAAAATGCTTTCATATACTATCGTTAAATAATTAACCTAAAGATAAGTGAACCACTATAATAAAAAATACCATTACCGTATGAACGGTAATGGTACGGATGTAATCTGCAGTAGAATGGCAGTAATTAGTTTTCTACATTCGTATTATAAGTATTGGCAGAGCCTTTAATGGCTACATGTTTGGCTTTCAGGTATTTACTGTATTTGTTCGCCACTGCGTCGGACTGCTTCACACCATTGATAAACAAGCCTTTATCGTTTTTTTCTATGCTATAATCTTTCTGGGTATCCAACAGATTGTCTGCCTCCATTTTGCGGAGCATATCGCGGTAGCTGTCGGCTACTTGTTTTTGTTCAGCGGCTACTTTTTTAGCCTGGTCTGCCATCTGTGCTTGTTCAGCCGCCATTTTTTTGGCTTCCAGTCTTACTCCACTACTTTCTTCTCTGGTTTTGGCAGCTTCTTTTCTTGCTCTGGCGGCGTCTTCCAGGGCTTCTGCTCTTTGTTTGCGTACTTCTTCCAATTGGCTGGACGAGTATTCCTGCGCGTTGCCGGCCATTTGGCGGGCATCTTCGAGTTGTTTACGCACCTGGTCACTTACATTCAAATTGCTGTAAGCCAGGGCCAGATTTTTACTGAGAGACTGGAAGTCAATGTTTTTCAATGCAGCCGTGGCTTCTGCCTGGGCTTTGCTAATCTGAGTCCAGTCAATATTTTTGAGGGCAGCTATGCTTTCCGCCTGTGCTTTGCGGGTTTCAGCAGATAGGTCCTGCCAGTTGATATTTTTAGTAACTGCCTGGATCTCCGCCTGTACTTTCTTCATGTCCACTTCATTCAACTGTTTCATAGCGATTTGAATGCTGCGTTGTGCTTCTTTGATCTGTTTACGGATTTCTTCTTTGTCCAGTTGTGTGTCACTGTTGTAATACACAGAAGACTTCACCTTATTGGCCGTATTGACATTTACTTTTGAAGTAACGGTTACAGGAGTACTGTCGCAGGTTTTATTGAAACTATAGTTATAATTATAGCTATAGGCTGGTGGCGGCGGTGGTGGTGGAGAAGACAGCTCTCCTTTCAGAGGCGAAAGCGGAGCCATTGGTGTTGGTGCTGGCGTAGGAATGGTATTGGGCGCTGGCGGTGTGGGAGGTGGTGGCGGAGCCGGCATTTCCAGTATGGCAGTATCTACTGCGGTCACACAATCCAGTTGATGTTGGAACCCATTGTTTTTAGTGTTGGATGGTTCAACCACATAATCGATGGCGGTAGTCACATCTTTCCGTGGTGCGGAATTGAGCTGTTTTTTTTCGCTTACTTTCTTTTGTTCAGCTTCATTGCTTTTCCCTTTGGCGGGGTTTAACCAGGCAATGGATACAAGGCCGGTGGCAATGA
>NZ_DATCVJ010000444.1:0-15138 GCF_036566945.1 Chitinophaga sp.
CTGGCTAATGCGCAAAACAAGGGAACTGGCCATCAAAGAAGCACTACCGGAAACTGCACTAACCGGATCAGAGCTGATGAAACAGGAACAAGGAGTATTGCAGCGTTTTTATCTAGTGCTGCCAGCCGATCAACAACAAGTGTTCCGGCTTAGTTATTTTAAGGGATTATCCATCACAACGATAGCGCGCTTGCTGGCATTGCCGGAAGCGCAAGTAAATGACATCCTGGGAGATGCGATGAAATCTTTCAGACAATTCTTAAAAGACAGTTGGAACTAAAATTTTACATAGAAAGCGGTATTATCGAGTCCTACGTGCTAGGCCTTGCTTCTGATACAGAAGTAGAAGAGCTGCAGCATATGAGGAGACTTTATCCGGAACTGGATACAGAAGTGGAATTCGTGGAGCGCCGCCTGGAAAGAGCTGCATTTGATGAGCCTGCTATGCCGCCTGCAGAAGTGCGCGACCGCGTACTGCAAAAGGTCCGCTGGGAATCGGGAAGCGCCTATGCAGATCCTTCCTCCAACTATACTTTTATTAACATTCAACCAAAAGACGGGAATCATATTACCGTTCATCGCTGGTGGAAGATATTCTTCATTATCTTCTTCATCATGTCCAAAGTATTTCTTTTTCTGGCGATCTTCTATTATCTCAAATACCGTATGTCGCAGGAACAACATGGTGATAATCTCCGGCACCAAATCAGGCAGGAACAAACACAAAATGTAATCGTGTAATTTTCTGGCAGGAAAATCGTTATTTAAAATATTTTGTCAATTTAAGAATCCGTCATATCCGGGTTTAACGTATCTATTAACATTGCATTTATTGCTTATATTTTCTAATCTGATAGTTTGAATATTAATGATTATATAGAAAGTGGCATTATTGAGCGTTACCTGCTCGGCCTCACTTCTCCTGACCAGGAGGAGGAATTACTTCGCCTGCGCCAGATTTATCCATTACTGGAACTGGAAATAACAGCAGCAGAGCTCCGGTTCGAGGACAAGTTGCTGGAAGATGGTGTAGAGCCTCCATGTGAACTGAGAAATGCTGTAATACGACGCGTCAGAACGGATAACGGCTCCACGAACCGAAGCTGGGGCAACTATAACAGCCATGAACATACGAATCCCGGACCTACCTATATACACCTTCAACCTTTTTGGAATCGCCGCATTTTTGTGAGCATCTGGTGGCGTTGTGCTTTTATTGCCCTCGCTGTGCTGACCATGGCGCTCGCCGCCAGCACCTGGCACTTCTATCATCGCGCAGCGCAGCTTGAAGAGGTGCTCATAAAGCTCAAAACCCCACTGGTAAACACTCCTGCACCGTCCGCCCGTTAAGGGATTACTTTCATTTGGTACGTTTCTTGTAAATGCTGAACTTGCCGCCGTATTCGTGCTGTTATAAAACCTTATTTGATAACTGCGTGTTGAATACGATGGCATTTAAACACACAAACTAATTTCCCATGAAAAAATTTTCATTTGCAGCATTACTGATGGCTATAGTGGCCGTTTTTGCATCTTCCTGCTCCCCAAAACAAGGTGTTACGCAAGACATTAATAAAAGCGCAGTAAAAGGTAACTGGGTTTTAACCGATATTAAATATGAAGGTATCCCCGATAACGCCAAAGTAACCGTATTCGATGAAGCGAACGCCAAATGCTTTATTGGTAGCCAATGGATACTTCCTGATAACTGGGCTGGTGGTTCTTACACCCTGTCTTCTACAGATGGTGGTTGCAGTGCCGTTACACAAAACATTGCCTGGACATTAACAAAATCAGGCGGCGTTACCATGTTCGGCTTCAAAAAGCTGTACAGTGGCGATAAAGCTAAAAATGTAACAGAAGGCTACAGAGTAGAAGTAACCGGTGCCGGTAGCACTATGACCTGGAGAGCCAATGTAAACTTCGAAAACAAAAACGCAGCGATTATCTACACATTGCAGCGCAAATAATAAAATAGCTATTAGCCATTAGCTGTTAGTTTTTAGAAATGCAGCGGAGCAATCAGGTACAGCAATTTGCCTGGTTGCTCCGCTGCATTTTTTTCTAACAGCTAATGGCTAACAGCTAACAGCTAAAAAATAGTATATTTAGTATGCAATAATTAAGCACCAGAATTATGAGCACGCATTCCCAAATTCAGTTCCTGGCGCATGCCAGTTTCCAGATCACCACCCCTGAAGGCCACGTTATTTTAATAGATCCCTGGTACACCAATAACCCTGCGATGCCTGCCGATCTTAAAATTCCGGAAAAAATAGATCTGATCTTAATTACCCATGGGCATCGTGATCACCTGGATAGCAAAATGGTAGACATCATCCGTACAAAATCACCGAAGGTAATTGCCAACCCCATCGTGCGTTTTTATTTGCAGGAACAGGGCGTGCCGGAGCATGTATTTGAACAGATGAATGCAGGCGGTACGGTGAATATCCTGGATATGAAAGTAACGATGACCAATGCTTTTCATTTTGCACATATCAACCTGCCGGATGGAAAAATCGGGTATCCACATGCCAGCAACGGTTTCATTGTATGGATGAGCGATGATGTATCTGTTTATTATTCCGGCGATACCGGCGTGTTTTCCGACATGGAATTAATAGGCGAAATTTATGAACCGGATATTGCTATCCTCCCTATTGGCGACCGTTTCACCATGGGCCCTTTGGAGGCAGCTTTCGCCATCCGCCTGCTGAAAGTGAAGCATGTAATTCCTTGTCACTATGGAAGTATGCCTACACTCAGCGGTACGCCGGAAAAGCTGGCAGCTCTGACAGAAGACGTAGAACGGTTGGAAATTCATGTGTTAAAACCAGGAGAAACATTAGATACCAATATCATAAAATCACGATACCGATAGCGACAAAATGTAGAAGAATACGTAAATCCCAATTCATGTTGCCCCTTAGTACCGCACGTCTATTCATCTATCCATGCCGTTTGCCCCTGCTCACGGAAATATATCTGCGGCATCCTCATGCCCGGGAGGCATTGCAGGCCACCATACCGGAAGAGTGGCCACAGCAGGACCTGAAAGAACAATTGCCCCACTTTATTGAGTTGTTACAACATGACCCCAAATCATTTCCCTGGATGTTGTGGATCATTGTGGCCAAAGCCGAAAAGGTGGTGATAGGAGATGCGGGGTTTAAAGGCCGTCCGGATAAAAATGGGGTGATAGAAATTGGCTATTCCATGCTGCCTGCTTACCGGCGGCGGGGATATATGAAGGAGGCTGTATCCGCGCTGGTAGCATGGGCCTTCCAGCAACCACATGTAAAAAAGCTGATCGCTGAATGTGATGTTACCAACACTGCCTCCATGAGCGTATTGCAGCACCTGGGTATGCAGGAATTAGCATCTTCCGGAGAAATGCTGCATTGGCACTTGCTGAATAAATAGCGTAGATACGTAACCGTTATTCCGTCATGTTTTGCTTCGCAAAACGGATAAAGAGCTGGCAAAGTTTGTCCTGCAGGCCCTGCAGATACGTGAAATGCAGCTTTCTTACCAACTTGAAATTTTTCACCGGTAAAATTGTGAACTCTCCCAGCTCCAGTTCGCGCTGCACTGCATGCAAGGATACGAAGGCAGCGCAGGGCGAATGGTGCAGGTATGATTTGATACTTTCTGTGCTACCCATGTACATGGCCACATTCAGGTCTGTAATCTTTAATTTCAGGCGTTTCAATTCTTCCGTAATTACTTCCAGCGTACCTGAACCATGTTCCCGCATTAACAGCGGAATGGTTTTCAGATCGGCCGCAGTCAGCGGTTCTCCGGTACCATACTGGTGTTTTACATTGCCAACCAGCACAATTTCATCTTTTGCAAACTCCACATATTTCAGCAATGGATTTTTGGAACTGCCTTCAATAATGCCCAGCTGTATGGTTTTTTCGAACAGAGCTTGTTCTATTTGCTCTGTGTTACCATTTGTCAGGGATGTTTTTACATCCGGGTAACGCTGGTTGAATTTAGCCAGTAAAGGCGGTATCAGGTATTGTGCAATGGTAGTACTGGCGCCTATCGGCAACAGCCCACCCTGCATATGTTTCAGCTGATTTACATCGTATTCCAGGTTGCGGTAATCGGTGAAAATAATTTCTGCATGATGCATCACCAGTAAGCCGGCACGGGTTAATTTTATTTTGTTGCCTATTCTTTCAAACATAGCCATCCCCAATTGCTGCTCCAGTTCATGTATATGCTTGGTTACAGCAGGTTGTGAAATGTATAACTCCTCTGCAGCTTTGGTGAAGCTAAGGCGTTTGGCGACGGTATGAAATACCCTGAGTCTGAAATCGAACATGCAATAAAAATACAAAATAACCTTACAACTCAGGCGGCGTAAAGCCAAAGTGTTTATAAATAGCCTGTCCCTGTGCCCCAAGGAGAAAGTTCATGAAATCCTTTGCAGCTTCCGGATGTGGGGCGCTTTTCAGGATACCGGCCCAATAGGAAGCGCGGATGTTGTCTTTTTCCGGTATGGTTACCAGCTCCACAGGATGATCAATCATTTGCTGATAGTAAGCTTCCGTAAACCATACGGGGCTGGCATCTGCCTGTTTGTATAAAATGCGCAAAGGTGTTTCCCGGTGATGAATTTTTGTGAGATAGGTGCTGCCTTTTGCTACCTTATCTTTCATGATGGATTGTTGCAACGCAGTACCACCCGCTTTTACATAAGCTTCTTCTATCCGCTTTCCGATGCCTTCCCAGGCGGGGTTGGGCATGCTTACCCTTACATCTTTACGGGCCAGGTCGGCGAGACCGGTCACTTTTTTAGGATTGCCTTTGGGCACCATAATGGCCAGGGTATTGCCTGCATAATTTTTTATCAGGGAGAAGCTATCCTGCAACTGATCTATGCGGCTTTTGCCCGCGGTATAAATATCCGGTTTGATGGCAATACGGAGATTACCCATTACCAATGATCCACTGAGGATCTGCTGTGCCAGGATACCTGGCGGCAATGTTTCTGCAAATACTCGCTGATACTGTGGATATGTCTTCTTAAAATCAGTGATCAGGGAATCGATGACCATAAACTGGTTGCCTGCGAAGAAGATGACCAGCTGCGGATCGACAATGTCGCCGTATAAATCAGGAACGTTATCGATGCCGGGTACGGTAAAGGCTACACCTGCTGCCGGCGGCGTGTTCCAGGGCGGATCGAAACGATGATCCTGGGCATGCAGCGCCCCTGCCAATAGTAAAGTCACCATTAGCGTTGCTATAAAATATTTCATGTCGTTTTCGTTTATGGGTGTACGTAAGACCAGCCTTCTGCTTGTTTGATGATCAATTCACCGTTACCGCTGGGAGTGTAACTGATGAAGGGAAACAATTCTTCTTTGGCGATCTTTCTTTCCCGCATGGTATTTTCACATTCTACCAGCAGTACGCCTTTGGCCTGTAATTCCTGTAGCAGGGCTTCATAGGGTTGGTCTTTTTTGTAGGCGGTAACGCCTGCGCCATGTGCCACTAATTCAATCGTCACTTTGTTTTGCAAACGCGGATCTTCCAGTGCATTTTTAATGTTGCGCAGGGTGTTACGAATCACTTTATCGTCGTCGCTATTGAGCTGGTAAATAGCCTTGTACTTTGTCTTGCGCTGACTCATGGCATATTGGGTACCCAACAGGCTAAAGAGACAGAGGAGGAGCATTACTTTCTTCATGGTTCTTCTATTGTTTAACGATTAATGTTGCATGGGTTTAAATGGTCCGTATTTGTGCTGTTGCTCGGAATACGCGTCGGCATAGGGTCCGAAAGGGAAGTCGATCGGTTTCTGTTTTATATTCTGCCAGTCGGCCGATTGATCTTTATGCGGTCTGGGTTGTGAATTAATGAATGCCGCCACATCCCACGCCTCTTCATCGGTAAGACGGGTATTGTTGTAATCTACACCAAAAGGCATATTGTATTTCACGTAGCCGGCAAAGCTGGAAAGACGGAACAGTCCTGCGCCATCGTTGTAGCTGTTTGGCCCCCATAGCGGCGGAAAGGTATATGTGATTTCATCCGGTGTTTTCACACCTGCTCCGTCGGCGCCATGGCAGGTTTGGCATTGCTGCTGGTATACCTGTGCACCTTTTTTAGGATCTGCCGGCCGCGATAGGAAAGCGATTTTTTGAATACCGCTGCCATCTGGTTTTGCATGTGGCATCACTTCGCTGCCCAGCCATTCAATATAGGCTTTTAAGGCCACCATTTCTTTGCTGTTGCTGTCTGGTGCAACGCCGTTTAAACTGCGTTCAAAACAGTCGCTGATGCGTTTATGGAGTGTTTCCGTGCTGTTGGACCTGGCCCTGAATTTAGGGTAGGAAGCGGCGGTAAAACTATAGTTATTACCAAATGGTTTGGTGCCTGCCTGCAAATGACAGTTCTGGCAGTTCATACCATTGGTCATGGGCCGTACACTGCCTTTAGGCCCCAGGTACCTGGCGGTTTCACTCACCAGTGCCTGCCCGTAAAGGATAGCAGCGCCTTTTTCCCCCGTGGGAATAGTGGTCACCGCAGGCGGGCGCCATAAAGGTGTTGCCGCTGCCAGCGCAGCAGGCGCCTTTGGAATATCCGGGTGAGTCAGATGTCGCGTGCAAAGCAAAACGGTTTCAATACCAAGCAGCATCACTAACATTAACAGGCAAGCGAATGATCCGGTGAGGATTCGCTTATAACGTTGAATTTTGTTGGTTTCCATTAAAATTACAGGTTGGTGGATTACGATACAAAAGTAGCGTGGCACCAAAACGAAGTCAAATAACTAATAACTATCAGTAATAACCATAAGTTATTGACAACAAGTGATTAAATAGCTAAGCGCTCAAAATAGAGAAAATGTTTTTGAATCGAAACGGGGGTGTTATCAGTGGTAAAATAGGTGTATAAGTATCGTGTACATAGGAGGTGTTTTGGTGTTAATCGTTTTAGGTAAATACGGCAGTTAGCTAGTTATCAGTTATTCCGCCGGCTGCATGTTGTTCTCCGGGGGCGCACCGGTAGGGCGATAGCTGGTTTAATTAAAAGAGGATGTATCATACGATACATCCTCCGGAAAATAAATTATGTCGCTTCAGTTCAGAGGAGGAGCTTATGCTTTCTTCTTTCCTGCGTTTTTGTTATTTGATTTGTAGCGCATGTCAGGAGTACCATCTTTTTTTGCGGGTCCTGCGGTAGCTGGAGTGGCGGTTGTTTTGTTTTCTTTATAGCGTTTATCTGGCGTACCGTCTTTCTTTGTTTTAGCGGCGGTCGTAGCAGGTGTTGCTGCTGCTGCCGGTGCTGCTGCGGCTTTCTTTTCAGTTTTTACTGCTGTCTGCTCTGTTTTGGCTTTAGTGGATTTTACTTCTTTTTTTGCGGTGGCAGGTGTTTGCGCCATTGTTACGGTTAAACCCATAAACATGGCCAACAATCCGGTAAGGAGCTTTTTCATATCAATATGTTTTACGAAAATTTAAGCCTTTTTCTTCATTGCTGTATCCGCTACCAGCCATTTTAAGCAATATTTAATAATTAGTTTTTCTCTACCCACATGCCGTTTTCGCGGATCAGATTAATCAGTTCATTAACAGCTACATCGCTATTCAGGCCGCGTTTCACGATTTCTTTGCCACGGTAAAGGGTAATTTTACCTACGCCGCTGCCTACGTAGCCAAAGTCGGCATCGGCCATTTCGCCGGGACCATTGACGATACAGCCCATGATGGCAATTTTCACGCCTTTCAGGTGATGGGTCACTGCACGAATCCTGGCGGTAGTTTCCTGTAAATCAAACAGGGTACGGCCGCAGGAAGGACAGGAAATATATTCTGTTTTGGAAATACGGGTACGGGTGGCCTGCAAAATACCAAATGCTACGTTGTTCAGGGTGAGCAGTGCAGGTTGATCATCTGCATTACTTAACCATACACCATCTCCAAAACCATCTAAGAACAAGGCTCCGGCTTCTGTGGCATGGTGGATCAGGTGTTCATCTGCCGAAGGCTGATGACTGATACTATGGATGATTACAGGAACGTGGATATTTTTATCGAGTAAGGTGATGAACAGGCGCCTGATAGCAGCCATGGCATTGCTGCCGGTGGCAGTAGCTACGAGTACCGTGCTGGCAGCAACGGTGGCATTGGCCAGTTGCAACAGCAGCTGTTCATGATCTTCCGTATCCAGATGATTACCATCAAACTGTACGAAGTTGATATGCCCGATTTCCTGCTGCTGGCAGGCGGTTACATAATGACGGGCATCAAAATAAGGCACCAGTTCCTGCTTATTGGTAAGACTTTGCCAGTATTCAGCATCTATCACTACCCGCAAAGTGCCGGGCAATCCAAAAGAAGGCAGTTGTTTACCAGTGTAGATATAATCTGCCGCGGCATCACCGATATTCCATTTATCGCTTGGTTCATCGTACTGGTAGCCGATTGGGGCCAGGTCTGCCGCTTGTAAATGTTCTTTTTTGCTATAATCTGCTACTACCACGGGTACGTGCTTCTCTCCGATATTTTCCACGGAAGTAGTTTCCCGGCGCTGGTAAGTGAAAGGAGAGTAGGGAACGGTGGTTACCGGTGGAATAGTCGTATAGTCGTTTCTGTTAGTATATCTCTTCACAATATCCTTACATACCGGTAGCTCAAATTCGGGATCTTCTGTCAGCGATACGCGAATCGTATCACCCACACCATCTTCCAGCAAAGTGCCGATACCGATCGCCGATTTAATACGGCCATCTTCGCCATCGCCGGCTTCCGTTACGCCCAGGTGCAGTGGATAGCAGTGGCCCAGTTCCTGCTGCATGGTTTGCACCAGCAAGCGGTAAGCCTGTACCATCACCTGTGGGTTACTGGCTTTCATGCTCAGTACAATATTGCGGTAATCCAGGTGTTCTGCAATACGCAAAAATTCCATGGCACTTTCCACCATGCCCATGGGAGTATCGCCGTAACGGCTCATAATGCGGTCGCTCAGCGAGCCATGGTTGGTACCTATGCGCATGGCAGTACCGTATTCCTTACAGATCTTCACCAGTGGAGAAAAACGTTCGCGGATGCGGTCTATTTCTTCCAGGTATTCACTGTCGCTATAATCTATCTGTTCAAATTTCTTCTTATCTACATAATTCCCCGGGTTCACACGTACTTTTTCTACGATGCGGGCGGCTATTTCTGCTGCATTGGGGGTAAAATGGATATCTGCTACCAGCGGCACGTTATAGCCGCGTTTGTGCAATTCATTTTTGATTACCAGCAGGTTATCCGCTTCCTTTTTACTGGGAGCGGTAATACGCACCAGTTCTGCACCTGCTTCAATACAACGGATCGTTTGCGCCACCGTAGCGGCGGTGTCCATGGTATCGGTAGTCGTCATTGTCTGGATGCGGATCGGGTTAAAATTTCCGATAAGAAGATCTCCCACCTTTACTTCCAGTGTGGCCAATCGCTTGTATTCTGTCAGAGAGTCGCAATAAAGTTGCATACGTTTGTTTTGTTTTCCTGCGGAAGCAAAGTTAACTAAACCTGCTTAGTAAAAATCAAAAATAAGGGTCACCTTAAAGCTACATTAAATTCCACGAACGGCAGGTGCAGGGCGACATAAATAGGGGATAAAGCCGTAAATTTGGGCCTCCTTATGTTAGTGAATAAGAGCATAGATATACCATACCAGCAACTGCCATTCAAAGGGCAGTTTAATATTGCACCATTGGGCATGTTCCGCAATGAACTGACCGACCAGCCTCACCGCCATGATCACTTTCAAATAATCTGGTTTACCAAGGGAAAAGGCAGGCACATGGTGGATTTCGTGTGGTATGATGTGGAAGATAATATGATTTTTCTGTTAAGACCCGGACAGGTACACCAGTTGGACTGTGAGCGGGAGGGTTACTTCCTGTATTTTACAGAACAATTTTACTTCACTAACAAACACGATAAGGAAACACTCTACGACTTTACGACGCTTTTCGATAACTGGCACGGATACGGCCCCATCAGGATCAGCGACAATACCACCGCATCTTTGCAGGGATTGATAGAACTGATGAGCAGGGAAAAAAACTTTGCGCCCAACTGCAGCCAGGGCATTGTGAAACATTACCTGAACGCCTTCCTGTTGCTGGCAGAAAGGGAAAAGAAACGCAATGCCACAGAAACCATGATGCCTGTTACCCACGATGCCCGGGTAGTACAGCTCCGGCGCCTGCTGGAGCAGCACTACCACTGCGAACATCAGGTAGCTTTTTATGCTTCCGCCTTTGCCCTTACCCCCAAAAGACTCAACGAAATCACAAAAGATACCACCGGTCGCACCGTAACCGAGCTACTGCACGACCGGATTGTGCTCGAGTCAAAACGCAATCTCGCATTTAGTCACAAAAGTGTCAAGGAGATATGCTATGAGCTTGGATTCGAAGACCCTGCCTACTTTAGCCGCTTTTTTAAAAATAATACGGGCATTTCTCCCCAGGATTTCCGCGACATGATGTTCAAATAGTCCAAGTCAATAGCTGAATTGTCCTAACACCCGCCGAATACCCCGGTTTATCTTTGCATGCTTATTAGCCAGCCTTCTTATCAACGGCTTTTTTTAGACGCTATAGATTAAAATATGAACATCTGGAAACCGCTTTGCCTGCTGGTCATCACAGCAGGTTGCAGTGCAGCGGCTGTGATGGGTCAAACCCGCCCGCTCACCTTGCAGGAAGCACTACAAACCGGACTGAAAAATTATCAGTCCATCAAGGCAAAGGAAAATTATGCTAAAGCAGCTACAGAAAATATCAGTGCAGTAAAGAGAGAATACCTACCTGATCTGAATCTTTCCGCTCAAAATAGCTACGGTACTGTGAATGGAGAAAACGGTCCTATGTGGGGATACAAAGGATGGACCACCGGCGCATCCGGACCGGCCATGCCTTCACAAAACTGGAATGCCGCCTTTGGCGGATTATACCTGGCTAATATCAGCTGGGATGTGGTCACATTTGGCCGGCAACATGCCAAAGTATTGGCTGCTAAAGAACAGCTGAATACCAACCGCGCCGACCTGGATCAGGAAACATTTGAACAACAGGTACGCATTGCCGGCGCCTATCTCAATCTGCTGGCAGCACAACGTTTAAGAGGTTCTATGGAATCCAATCTGAAACGTGCACAGGACCTGCAGCATATTATCGTATCGCGCGCATTGAACGGCCTCACTGCCGGAGTAGATAGCTCCATTGCCAACGCAGAAGTATCCAAAGCCAAGCTTACACTGGTGGATGCCGTGAATTATGAAAATGCACAGAGCAATAAACTGTCGGAAATGATGGATGTACCAGCACAAGACTTTACCCTGGACACTACCTTCGTTACCAAAATACCGAATCAACTGCTGGAAACTGTGTCTGCACAGGATTCCATGTCGCTGAAAGAACAGCCACTGCTGAAATTATTCAGCTCCCGTGTTACGCTGAGTGAAGCCAATCAACAACTGATCAGCAAAAACGCTATGCCCCGCCTTTCCTTTATGGGCGTGATGCAAACGCGTGGTTCCGGTTTTGACTACGACTACAGCGCCGCGAACCTGAGTCACTATAGCCAGGGATACTGGTCAGGCGTAAAACCGCAGGTGTCCAACTATCTCGTAGGGCTCAATCTTTCCTGGACAGTAACAGATCTGTGGCGCACCCACTCGCAGGTAGCCCGTCAACACTATACCACAGAGGGATTGAAAAATGAATATAATCAAACCTACAGCCGCCTGCAACATCAGCTGCAGCTGTCGGAACAACAAATAGATAATGCCGTGAAGAAATACCGGGAAGCGCCTATTGGTCTGAAAGCAGCCAGCGACGCATTTCTGCAGAAGAGTACCCTGTATGAAAACGGATTATCCAATATCGCCGACCTGGCCCAGGCACTGTATAATATTAACCGTGCGGAAACAGACAGAGATATTGCCTACAACGGCGTATGGCAGGCGATACTCTATAAATCCGCTACCGTAGGAGATTTACAGCTGTTTTTAAGCCAGCTGCAATAGTTAGCTGTTAGCTATTAGCTTTTAGATTAGAGCGACTAGCTCATAAGTTATCCGCTCTAATCTAAAAGCTAAAAGCTAACTGCTAAAAGCTCCATAGAAACATTCAATTTTTGAACGAACTTATATGAACCTGATTAGAACCGCATTACAAAAACCAATAGCCATCATCGTAGTTGTGATGGGCCTTTTGTTTTTTGGTATTAAATCTACGCGGGATATTAAGATAGATATCTTCCCTGACCTCAATCTGCCGGCTATTTACGTATCACAGCCTTACGGCGGTATGTCGCCGCAACAGATGGAAGGTTTTATTGCTACCAACTATCAAAACCTCTTCCTGTATGTAACAGGTGTAAAGGATATTGAAGCTAAAAATATTCAGGGCCTCACCATGATTAAGATCTCTTTTTATGAAGGGACCAACATGGCGCAAGCCGCGGCAGAAGTAACCGCCATGGCCAATCGTGCATTTTCTTCCATGCCGTCCGGTACACAGCCGCCTTTTATTATTCGTTTCGATGCCAGCACCTTGCCCATCGGGCAGCTGGCGCTGAGTAGTCCTACCCGTTCCAATAACGAACTGCAGGATCTGGCTATGACCATAGTACGCCCGTCTTTTAGCCGTATTGCCGGTCTTACTTCACCTGCACCTTTTGGTGGTAACTCCCGCACCATCGTGATCCACGTAGATCCGGAACAAATGCGCAGTCACCATCTCACGGCAGATCAGGTAGTAGCTGCCATCAAAGATAATAACCAGATTTCTCCGGCAGGTAACGTACGTATTGGTGACATCACTTATCTCACCCCCGCTAACACGGTGATACGCACAGTAAAGGAATTTGAAAATATTCCATTGGTCATGGGAGATGGACCTACCGTGTTTGTAAGAGATGTCGCTAAAGTAGAAGATGCAGCAGATGTGACCAGCAGCTACGCCGTGATCAATGGTAAACGTTCCGTTTATCTGCCTATCATTAAAACAGCAGATGCGTCTACCTGGACGGTAGTTAATAATTTGAAAGAAGCCTTGCCTAAGATCCAGAAGTTATTACCGGAAGATGTGAAAGTATCTTTTGTATTTGACCAGAGTGTATATGTGATCAATGCGGTGAAAAGTCTCGTGAGTGAAGGGGTGATCGGCGCTGTGCTGACCGCCCTGATGGTGCTGTTGTTCCTGGGTGATCGCCGGAGTGCTTACATCGTTATCATCACTATTCCGGTGTCTATCATCATCGGTGTGATGCTGCTGAAACTCTTTGGGCAAACCATCAACATCATGACGCTGAGTGGACTGGCACTGGCCATTGGTATCCTGGTAGATGAGTCGACCGTTACGATTGAAAATATTCACCAGCACCTGGAAATGGGCAAGCCCAAAGCCCAGGCGGTATGGCATGCCTGTCAGGAAATTGCATTCCCGAAATTACTGATCCTGCTGTGTATCCTCGCGGTATTTGCACCATCCTTTACAATGGCCGGTGTACCCCGCGCGATGTTCATGCCCCTGTCGCTGGCCATCGGATTTTCCATGATTGCATCTTACCTGCTGTCACAAACACTGGTACCCATTCTGGCGAACTGGATGTTGAAGGAAGAAAAATTCCAGCATCATAGTCGTCCACATGTACACAGCAATAATGCGCATAAAACAGCCGGATATATAGAAACAGAAATAGCGGATGAAAAGCAACATGCGAAAACTATCTCCGGCTTCGACCGGTTTAAGCTCCGCTTTATCGGATGGCTGGAAACATTACTTAAAAGACGGAAACTGGTCATAGGCGCGTACTTCCTGGGTATTCTGGGAATAGTAGCCTTATGTATGAGTATTATAGGCCGTGATATATTACCTAAACTGAATAACGGGCAGTTCCAGTTGCGCCTGAAAGAGCCAACTGGTACCCGCCTGGAACGGACGGAAACCATGCTAATTAAATCAACGGAGATTCTGAAGGAGATGGTCGGTGCTAAAAACATCGACATCACTTCCTCCTTTATCGGCACACATCCGTCGTCCTATTCTACCAACCCTATTTACCTGTTCATGGCTACACCGAATGAGGCCGTACTACAGGTAAATCTGAAAGAAGATTACAAAGTGAATATGGACGAGTTCAAGGAGAAACTGCGTAAGCGTATCCATGAACAAATGCCGGAAGTGAAGATGAGCTTTGAGCCGATTGACCTCACTGATAAGGTGATGAGCCAGGGAGCCGCAACCCCTATTGAAATTGCGGTGATGGGTAAAAACCTGAAAGAAAGCGTACCGTTTGCAAAGAAGGTAATGGCCGAAATGAAGAAGATCCCCTACCTGCGGGATGTACAAATCAATCAGCCCATGGACTATCCGGCTATCCGTATTAACATCGACCGGGAAAGAGCGGGACAGCTGGGTGTAAGCGTAACAGATATCGCCAAGTCGCTCACTGCATCTACGTCTTCCAGTCGCTTTACAGAAAAGAACAATTGGCTGGATGAGCGAAATGCCACTTCTTATTTTGTACAGATATCTGTACCCGAAAATGAAATGAGCAGCATCAACGATATGGCCGCCATTCCGGTGAGCAAAGATAAATCACGCCCTTCGTTGGGAGATGTGGCCACCTTAACACCAGACACAATTGTAGGAGAGTATGATCGTATTGGCGCGGTAAGAATTGTGTCTATCGGCGCTAATATTTATAAGAAAGACCTGGGCACAGCTTCTGCAGACGTAGCGGCGGCTATTAAACGTGCCGGCGAGCCCCCACGCGGTATCACCGTAGAAAATCGCGGTTTGATGAACCTGTTGGGAGAAACACTGGATAGTTTACAATCCGGTCTGGCGGTAGCGATCGTGGTGATCCTGCTGTTGCTGGCGGCTAACTTCCAGTCGTTCAAAGTGGCGCTGGTGGTGATTTCTACCATTCCGGCCGTATTAGCGGGTTCGCTGATTATGTTATTGATAACCGGGTCTACGCTTAACCTGCAATCGTACATGGGTATTATCATGTCGGTGGGGGTGTCGGTAGCCAATGCTATTTTGCTCATTACGAATGCGGAAAAATTGCGGCTGGAAAATCATGATGCCCGGAGATCGGCACTGGA
>NZ_DATCVJ010000445.1:0-8061 GCF_036566945.1 Chitinophaga sp.
AAAGCCAACGACTATATGAAATAAATGAGCAGTAAAATAACGATCATGTCTGTTCTGGCGTAGTTGGCCCTTAATATCTTTAATGCCTTGGTAATCTGGTTTTTAACTGTTTGTTGAGACAGGCCCAAATGCGTGGATATCTGTTCTACGGTCAGATTCTCAAATCGGCTGAGCATAAAAATTTCTTTCATGCGCTCCGGCAAATGATTGATCGCCTCGAACAGTTCCTGGGTTCTGGCCTTATTATCCACCGTTTCCATGATAGAATGCGGCTGCGCATCGAAATGCTCGATCAGCTGCTGCAGATATTTGCGGTAGGTGGCGTTTTTACGGTAAATGTCTATGATTTTGTGGCGGGCTACCTGGTACAGGTAAGCTTTCAATGATTCCTTCAGAATCAAAGAATGCCGCTTTTCCCATAAGGAAATAAAAAGCTCCTGCAGTACATCTTTGCTGATCTCTGCCGCATCCAGCTTACTGTGTATAAATAAATACAAAAGCTTGCTATATCGGTCGTAGATGGCATTGAAGGCAGCGCAATCATCGCTTTTTAGCAGCGATATTAACTGGTTATCGGAATAACTGCTGTACATCGAATTACAGTAGTAATTAAGCGTTTTGGTTGATAATTACTGAAAATGAATGTAAGAAGAAAATTTTGATATTTTCATATTTGGTTACTTACTTTTTAAAATAACTAAATAACCAAATAGTAAAATAATGATATTTTTATCATGCTTCCTTTAGCCGCAATTCGTTTTTATATTCTTTCGGTGTTTTGCCTACTATTTCTTTGAAGAAGCGGTTAAAATTAGACAGATTCTTAAATCCGCAGGAATAAGCAATTTCTGCGATAGACCAGTCTTCTTCTGTCAAACGCTTACAGGCATGGCCTATGCGCACTTCATTCAAAAATTGTACAAAGGATTTTTTTGTGCGGTTTTTAAAGAACCGGCAAAATGATTGTGGCGATAAATTGGTGATGCTGGCCACATCCTGCAAGGATATTTCCTTGGAGAAGTTATTCATTACATATTTGAAAACTTCATCAATCTTATGATTGTCTTTTACATTATAAGCATGCGAATACCCGGTACTGGCCAGATAATAACAGTCACGCGTTTCAGATAATGTTTTTAAGATATGCAGCAGGGAAATAATCCGGTCCAGTCCTTCTTTCCGCGGCAGCGCCAGTATTTCCGGCTTCAGTAACTCATGTGTAGCGCCGGTAATCTTCATACCCCGCTGGGCACGATGGAAAAGCTCACTGAGCGCTTTTGTTTCCGGCAATCCATAAAATTTCTCCCCGAAAATATCTTTAGGGAAATAGATCACCACAGACCTGGCTTTCAGATTGTCATCTCCCTTATAATATTCTTCTTCATTATACCACACATGTGGTATATGCGGTCCAAGAAACACCATGTCGCCTTCTTCAAAGCTCTCGATGCTATCCCCCACTATTCTCTTCCCGTGGCTTTCGGTTACATACACCAGCTCACACTCCGGATGGAAGTGAAAAGGGGTATTAAAATAAGGATCACTTCTCTCTATAATGGTGATCTGGTTATCGGCAAAAGCCCCAACTTTAATAAGGATGGGTTTCATTCATGTATTAATTTAAGCTACTATATTACTGTGGCAGTCCTATACTTTATTACCATCACCATTATTCCCACCCGGTGGAACCTTATGTGCGCAGGCGTGTAGTATTGAGATCGTCCTATGAATGATGCCAAATTAATAAAAAGTGGTTAAAAAAATATCATTCTCCCCAAAATAACCAATTTATGTGATAGAAAACAGATCCGGTAGTTTTGAATAAGTTTTCAGGAGTTCCTTGGAATAATTAGTACAACAACGTAATTTCCAACTTCATTTTGTAAATTACGCAAGGCTAAATCGATGTAGCATTTTTTCTATGAAAGGGATCTCTATTAAAGATATTGCAAAACAAGCCGGAGTATCTCCTACAACGGTATCTTTTGTACTCAACGGAAAAGCAAAGGAGAAAAGAATCAGTGAACAGGTAAGCAAAAAAATACAGAAAATTGCAACCCGGCTGAAGTATAAACCCAATCAGCTTGCCCGTGGCCTGCGTACAGGAAAAACAAAAACCATCGGTCTGATTGTGGAAGATATCGCCAATAACTTCTTTGCCACACTGGCGAAAGTAGTGGAAGACGAGGCCGACAAATACGGTTATAAAGTACTCTATGGCAGCACAGAAGATAATACAGAAAAAGCAAAAGGCTTACTGGAAGTGCTGAAATACAGACAGGTGGATGGTTACATCATTACCCCCACCAAAAACCTCGACAAGGAAATAGAACTGCTGCAAACCGCCGCCAAACCACTGGTACTCATGGATCGCTACTTCCCTCAGTTAAGTAGTCACTATGTAGTACTCGACAACTTTAAAGGAGCTTACGATGCTACTACTCACCTGGTAAAACAAGGTTATAAAAAAATAGCCATCGTCACCATCGCTTCAGAACAAACACAAATGAAAGATCGCCTCGACGGTTTTACTGCGGCGCTCAAAGACAATAAAATTCCTTTCAGCAAATCATTGGTGAAACGCCTGCCATTCGACCTCGACAGAGAAAGTTTCAACAACGAAATAAAGAAATTCCTGACTTCGGTAAAAG
The DNA here is from genome assembly GCF_036566945.1 of Chitinophaga sp. Lineage (GTDB taxonomy): Bacteria > Bacteroidota > Bacteroidia > Chitinophagales > Chitinophagaceae > Chitinophaga. Next base: position 2,652 of record NZ_DATCVJ010000445.1, read on the forward strand.
ATCTCGACGCCGTTTTCTTCGCCACTAACTACCTCGGTATTTCCGGTATTGAAAGTATTCGCTCACTTGGATGGAAAATAGGAAAGGACATTGGTCTGATAGGATTTGATGATCATGATCTTTTCCGTTTGCACGTGCCTTCTATCACCTGCGTATCACAGCCCATAGGCGCTATCGGCAAGCATATTGTGGAAGTACTGATGACAGAATTAAATCATCCTTCCGCCAGCCCGCAACAAATTGTACTGGCGCCGGAACTGATCATCAGAGAATCTTCCTCACGCATGTAATCACCTCTTTTTATATATTTTATTTTCAACGCCGGCATCACGCCGGCGTTTTTTTTTATCCCCGACTGCCAACACTTTTTGCTCCACGTTGTTAATAATAGTATCACCAAAATAATCTAATAACCCAATCACCATGTAGAATTTTCAAACAACAAATCTATTTCCTGTTATTCCCTCACTATGGCATTAATTCCTATTCTTCACTTTATTCATTTAAGCATGATCCGGAAATCTATTAATCTTGTTTTACTAGCCGTGCTATTCCTGTTGATCGCCCCTGCAGTATGGGCGCAGCAGGCTATTACCGGTAAAGTAACTGACGCAGGTGGCCAGCCACTCACTGGCGTAAATATCCTCGTGAAAGGTACTTCGAAAGGTACCGTTACTACGGCCGATGGTAATTTCTCCATCACCCTGGCGCCGGGAAATGTACTGGTATTCCGCTATCTGGGCTACCTTACCCAGGAAGTGCCTGCCAATAACAGCCCGCTGAACATTATCCTGAAACAGGATGAAAAAAGTCTTAGCGAAGTAGTGGTCACCGCCCTCGGTATCCGCAAGGAAAAGAAAGCCCTGGGATATGCGGTGTCCGAAATAAAAGGAGATGAGCTCACGCAAGCCCGCTCTACCAATATCGCCAATACCCTCTCGGGTAAAGTCGCCGGGCTGAACGTTACCTCCACGGCCACCGGCCCTGCCGGATCCAGCCGCATTATCCTGAGAGGAAATACCTCCATCGATAAAAACAGAAATAACCAACCACTTATCGTAGTAGATGGGATTCCTATCAATAATGATAACCTGGGACAGGCCAACGAATATGGCGGTACCGATGCCGGTGACGGTATTTCCAGCATCAACCCCGATGATATTGCCACCATGTCTGTACTAAAAGGTGGTACTGCCGCCGCTTTGTACGGTTCACGTGCATCCAACGGCGTTATACTCATCACCACTAAAAGCGGCGCCAAACGAAAAGGCGTAGGCGTGGAGTTCAGCAGCAATATTACCATCGACAAACCCATTGTAAGTAACCTCGACTGGCAATACGACTATGGAATGGGTACCAATGGCCTGAAACCACAAACACAGGCAGAAGCCACGTCCACTGGACTCATGAGCTGGGGCGCCAAACTGGATGGATCTTCCGTAATCCAGTTCGATGGCAAAACCCATCCTTATAGTGCGGTGAAAAATAATTTCAAAGAATTCTATAAAAGCGGATATACTTTCACCAACTCTATTGGCATGAGCGGCGGTACCGATAAAATCAACTACCGCTTCGGCGCCACCGATATGAAAAATGAAGCGATTCTTCCCAACTCCGGCATCAGAAGAGATAATCTCTCCCTGAACGTGTCCGCCCTGCTGGGAAAGAAACTCACCCTGAATGTATATTCCAAATATATACGGGAACGTACGTATAACCGTCCCCGTGTATCCGATTCACCCGGTAACGCCAATTTCGCGTTGTACATGCTGCCCACCAGTCTGGCAGTGCAAACGCTGAAAGACAGTAAACTTGGCCCGGATGGTTTCGAACGCTACTGGAACGCTAATCAGTACATCACCAACCCCTGGTTTTCGGTGTATGATTTTGCACAGGATGATAAAAAAGACCGTTTCATTAACTCGGCAGAATTACGCTACGACATCCTTCCCTGGCTGTACGCCAAAGGACGCATAGGCGCGGATATGTACAACAGAAGCAACTTTGCGATCACACCTACCGGTACTGCCTATAATACAGGCGGACAAATCAACGATCAGACACGGCAAAACTTTTATGAAGTCAACGCCGATATCATGTTGGGAATGGATAAACAGTTTAACGACGACTGGCGCCTCACCGCTTTTGTAGGTGCCAACGTGATGCACAATAAGAATGATAAACTTTATCTCACCGGTAATACATTCAACATTCCTTTCTTCTACGACCAAACCAATCTGCAAACAAAAACAGTTACCAACGATATCTTTGAAAAGAAGATCAATTCTATCTATGCGTCTGCAGAAGTAGCCTTCAAAAGCTATCTGTACCTGACGTTGACAGGTCGTAACGATTGGTTCTCTACTTTGCCGCTCAACAGCAACAGTATTTTCTATCCTTCGGCAGGATTAAGCTTTGTACTGTCTGATGCGGTGACCATGCCCAAATGGATTAACTACGCTAAAATCAGAACATCCTGGGCACAGGTGGGCGGCGATACAGATCCTTATCGTTTAAGGTTGTCGTACAATGTGCAAAACCCACTATCATTGGGTACTACCAGTTTCCCGGTGGCAGATGTGAAAAAGGCACAGGATGGTACTTATGCAGTACCCAATCCTATCCTGAAACCATACGTCAACAGCAGCTTTGAAGCTGGTTTCGAAACAAGAATGTTCGACAACAGACTGAATATCGACTTCTCTTATTATACCCGCACCACGAAAGATGATATCGTGCAAACCACAATCTCGAATGCATCCGGTTTTAATACTGCTTTCATCAACGTAGGTAAGGTGAGTAATAAAGGGGTAGAATTGATGATAACTGCTACGGCTATACGTACTAAAAATTTTACCTGGGATATCACCCCTAACTTTGCTTACAACAAGAGTGAGGTAATACAATTGGCCGCCGGATTGAAAGCCCTGAAAGTATCGGATGTACGTACTTTTAATGCTACTATACAACAAGTACCCGGACAACCATTTGGTGTGATAGAAGGGTATAAATTCAGAAGGGATGATCAGGGTAATATTCTCTTCAACAGCGCTGGTAAGCCACTGCAGGGCGAATATGCCATCTTCGGAACCGGTGTAGCGCCGTATACGCTGGGCTTTAACAACAACTTTACCTACAAAGATTTCTCACTCGGCGTACTGATCGACGCCCGCTGGGGAAATAAAATATATTCCGGTACCAACGACTACGCCACCTATTTCGGCTTACAGAAAAATACACTGGAAGGACGCGCCGATGGCATCACTGTAAAAGCGCAGGACCCCGCAGATCCTTCCAAATATGTGGATAAAGTGGTAGCGGCACAGGATTACTACCAGAATATCGCATTCAATATTGCCGAGCCATTTATTTATGATGGCAGCTTTGTCAAACTGCGTCAGATTATACTGACTTACAGTTTGCCCGCACGCATCATGAGTAAATCACCATTTACCGGCGCTTCATTGTCATTTGTAGCCCGGAACCTGTGGATCATTTACAAAGATATCCCCAATGTAGATCCTGAATCTACCTACAGCAATGGTGCTGGTCAGGGTGCTGAGTTAATGGGTTATCCGCAGACAAGGAGCTTTGGATTAAATCTGAACGTGAAATTTTAAATCAACTGATTATGGCTAAGTCAATATATAAACTACTGATACTGCTCATGGCAGGCGCACTGGCATTCAGCGGATGCACCAAGAATTTTGAGAAGATAAATACCGATCCTACGGCGGCGCCTATTGTGGCTCCGAGCATTTTGCTCACCCGGGGATTGATTTTTACTTCCGGTGGTGAATATGAAGCATGGCGGGCTAATCTCATTTATTGCTCCCCTATGATACAGCAAACTTCTTCCCTTAGCTTAACTTATGTGGGAGATAAATACCTGTATAACGATGATTATTCCGGTGCAGCCTTCAATTCGTTTTATCCGAATGCAACGAAAATTTTATCGACGCTGATGAATCAAACAGCGGGGGATGCGACACAGAAAAATTATAATGCAATTGCGAAGATTGCGCGGGTGATTGTGTTGCAAAGGCTCACTGATCTATACGGGGATGTGCCTTATTCTCAGGCAGACAAAGCTTATCCGGACCTGGTGTTTCTGCCTGCATATGATCACCAGGACGCCATTTATACAGGGCTGGCAACGGAACTGGAGCAGGCTGCTGCCGCCATAGATGTGAGTGGTAGCGTAGCCGGTGATATTTCAGGTTATGGTGGTACTGCCTCACAATGGAAAAAGCTGGCTTATTCTGTGATGCTGCGTATTGGAATGCGCTTGTCTAAAAAATCAGATCCTACGGCGGCAAAGCAGTGGGTGCAGAAAGCAATTGCCGGTGGTGTATTCACCGCCAACGAAGATGCGTTCTATATTCAGCATGCGCCGGGTGATTATGATAATCCCAACAGCCACGTAATAGGCACTTATTCCAATGCCAGAGGCGAAACCAACAAGGCAAACCAGGGGATCAAGTTGTCGAAGTTTTTCGTGGACATGCTCAAAACAAAAGCAGATCCACGCTTGAGGATTATCTCTGAATTGCCAAAGGCAGATTCTACGCCGGGTGGTGATGATACCCCTGCCAATCAGAAAGGGTTGCCTAACGGGTATGATAATTCCTCTGATCCGGTGTATGGCATTGGTTCTACAGGTGATGCCAACATTGCGCATTATTCACAGCCCAAACAAGTGATTGTGCAACCCAATTCTCCCAATATCTTCATGACCTATTCTGAAGTACAGCTCATGAAGGCGGAAGCTGCGGCCAGGGGCTGGATTGCAGGTGATCCGGTACAGTTTTTTATCTCTGGTGTGAAGTCAGGCATTTGGCAATGGAGTTTATATTCTACCAGCATTGTGTATAATGATGTTGCAGCTACAGCTTACGCTACTGCACAATCCGCCGCTGTGGCCTCCGGAGCTTTAGCGGCTAAACTGGAAGCCATCAATACGCAATATTATATTACTACTTTCCTGAACGGGTATGAAGCGTATGCGAACTGGCGCCGTAGTGGATATCCGGTATTGACGCCCGTGAATTACAAAAACAATGAAACAAACGGGCAAATTCCACGAAGATTACGTTATCCACGGAGTGATTACGATGTAAACAGAACCAATATAGAAGCGGCGAATGCCATCCAGGGACCAGATGTTTTTATGACGCCGGTATGGTGGGATAAACCATAACATTCCCGGAACACGCAATAAAAGCAACGTACTAAAAAAAAATCCGGCGATCTTCTGAAACGAGGATAGCCGGATTTTTATATGGAATATGTCTGAAAGCCTTTGTAGTATTAGGTTACAGTGTTTTGTATTTTGCTAATACTGTTTTCTTCAGCACCTGGATTTTATATTCATTCATATGGAATCTCATCGATAAATGTATGGGTTACG
>NZ_DATCVJ010000446.1:0-16717 GCF_036566945.1 Chitinophaga sp.
TGTGATACCACCGCATCCTTCTTTGTACGACAATCAGCTCCAATTGCCGGCGCCACCACACAACATGATGTGTTATGTAATGGTGGTAACACCGGTAGCATCGCCATGGCCACCACCGGTGGTACTGCGCCATATACTTACTTATGGAGCAATGGGGCTACCACCGAAAGTATCAATAACCTGGTAGCGGGTACCTATACCTGCACGATCACCGATATGAACGGTTGTACCGGTACCGTATCTGTAACGATCACCGAGCCGGATGTATTAAGCTTCACCACATCACAGGTGAATGTGAACTGTAATGGTGGCAGTACCGGTTCGGCTACCGTAACGCCAGCAGGGGGTACCAGCCCTTACAGTTACTTATGGAGCAATGGCGCCACTACGGCCACCATCAATAATCTCACTGCAGGCACTTATACCTGCACCATAACAGATGCCCATGGCTGTGATACCACGGCATCATTCTTTGTAAGACAATCGGCTCCTATTGCCGGCGCCACTACACAGCATGATGTGTTATGTCATGGTGACAACACTGGCAGTATCGCTATGGCCACCACCGGCGGCACCGCACCATATACTTACTTATGGAGCAATGGCGCCACCACCGAAAGTATCAATAACCTGGTAGCAGGTACATATACCTGCACGATCACCGATATGAACGGTTGTACCGGTACTGTATCTGTAACGATCACCGAGCCGGATGTATTAGGCTTTACCACCTCGCAGGTGAATGTGAATTGCAATGGCGGCAACACAGGTTCAGCTACTGTAACGGCAACCGGCGGTACCGCGCCATATGCTTACTTATGGAGCAACGGCGCTACTACGACCACCATCAGTAATCTCGCAGCAGGTACTTACACCTGCACGATAACAGATGCTCATGGCTGTGATACTACCGCATCATTCTTTGTAAGACAGTCGGCCCCTGTTGCCGGCGCCACCACACAGCATGATGTGTTATGTCATGGTGGTAACATCGGCAGCATCGCTATGGCCACCACCGGCGGTACCGCGCCGTATACTTACTTATGGAGCAACGGCGCCACCACCGAAAGCATCAATAACCTTACAGCTGGCACCTACACCTGCACGATCACAGATATGAACGGATGTACCGGTACTGTATCTGTTACCATCACCGAACCGGATGTATTAAGCTTCACCACCTCACAGGTGAATGTAAACTGTAATGGCAGCAATACCGGTTCAGCCACTGTAACAGTAGCAGGCGGCACAAGTCCTTACAGCTACCTCTGGTCTAATGGCGCTACAACAGCTACCGCTAATAATCTTACCGCAGGAACGTACACAGTTACCATCGGTGATGCCCATGGCTGTGATACGACCGCAACATTTACAATCACCGAAAAGGCGGCTATTACTACGACGGTCACACACGATGATGTTTTATGTAACGGCGGCAATACCGGTAGTATCACGGTGGCAGTTGCCGGTGGTACCGCGCCATATACTTACTTATGGAACAACGGCGCTACCACAGCTACCATCAATAATCTTACAGCAGGTGTTTATACGGCTACCATCACAGATGCAAATGGTTGCGATACCGCTATCAGCGTAACCGTTACCGAGCCGGCTGTATTAAGCTTTACCACCTCGCAGGTGAATGTGAACTGTAATGGCGGCAATACCGGTTCAGCTACCGTAACGGCATCCGGCGGCACCAGTCCTTATAGTTACCTCTGGTCTAATAGCGCCACTACCGCTACTGTTAATAGTCTCAAGGCAGGTACTTACACCTGCACGATAACAGACGCTCATGGTTGTGATACAACGGCCACGTTTACGATCACAGAAACGGCTCCGGTTACCGCGGCGGTAACACAGCAGGATGTATTGTGCAACGGTGGCAATACAGGCAGCATCACAGTTACCACCACCGGCGGTACTGCGCCATATAGCTACGCCTGGAGCAACGGTGCTACTACTGCTGCTATCAATAACCTGACGGCAGGTACTTACACCGCTACCATCAAAGATGTCAATGGTTGCGATACGACTATCAGCGTAACGATCACAGAACCTGTTGCATTAAGTTTCACCACCTCTCAGGTGAATGTGAATTGTAATGGCGGCAACACCGGTTCAGCCACCGTAACGGTAGCAGGCGGTACAAGTCCTTACAGTTACTTATGGAGCAATGGGGCTACTACCGCCACCATCAATAATCTCGCTGCCGGAGCGTATACCTGCACGATCACAGATGCCCATGGTTGTGATACGACTGCAACCGTCACGATCACCGCAACGAGCGCTATTATCGCAACGGTAACACACGACAATGTTTTATGTAATGGTGGCAATACCGGTAGCATAGCTGTTGCAGCCACCGGCGGCACTGCACCATATACTTACTTATGGAGCAACGGCGCCACTACCGCCACCATCAATAATCTGGCAGCGGGCACTTATACGGCTACTATCACAGATGCAAATGGATGTAATACTACTGTTAGCGCCACCGTCACCGAGCCAGCCGTATTAACATTCACAACAACACAAACCAATGTGGTTTGTGGAGATGGTAATACTGGTTCAGCCAGTGTGGTAGCCAGCGGCGGTACCGCACCATATACTTATCTGTGGAGTAATGGCGCATCAACGGCAACGATCAGTAACCTGGCAGCGGGAACCTATTCCTGCACCATCACCGATGCAAATGGTTGCAAGGCCGAAGCCACGGTGATAATAGTGTCTGGTAATTTCGAAGCCACTAAAACAGTGACCGACGAAAGTGGCAATGGCACTGTGGAAGAAAATGAGTTACTGACTTACACGATTCGTATAAAGAATACCGGAGTGGTTACCATCAACAATATCACGATCACCGATCCGGTACCAGAAGGCAGCACCTTTGTAAGTTCAACGCAAGGCACGTTAAATAATAATGTAGTCAGCTTCACCGATGTAAACCTGGCTGCAAATGAAGAAAGAGTGTATCAGTTCATCGTAAGAACAGACCAGAATTTACAGAACGTGACCCGAATCGTTAACACGGCTGAGGTGACCGGAAGTGCCAATGGAACAAGTTGTACACAAAATCCAACGGTAACAATACCTGTATTGAGAGATGTTAATCTCGGCGTCGTAAAACAAACCGACAATAAGCCTATTACCGTTCCTGACAGGTACAACTATACGATAACAATTACAAACAGAGGATCAACCGCCCGTACTGTTACGGTTACGGATACACTGCCAACGGGCATCACCTACATCAGTAATACAGTCAGCAGAGGCGTGGCAGATTATGATGCAGGCAGCCGGATACTTACCTGGAGACTGGATTCACTGGAAGATGAGGGCAACGCAGTGCTTACATTGACAGTGCAGGCAGATGTAATGGGTACTATTGTAAATACGGCGACCGTATCAAGTCCACAGGTAGATATCGATGAAACCAATAACAGGTCTAGTGTTGATAAAGAAGTGATTCCATTCAAAATACCGAATGTATTTACGCCTAACGGAAATGGTAGCAACGACAAGTTTGTTATTAAAGGACTTGAACTGTATAGCGAAAATGAGTTGCTTGTGTTCAACAGATGGAACGCAAATGTTTATCAGCAGAAGAATTATCAGAACGATTGGGATGGCAGTGGCTTAAATGAAGGTACTTACTTCTATATATTAAAGTTAAAAGACAGCAACAATGTATGGCATACCTACAAGGGTAATGTGTTGATATTAAGACGCTGATAATACATTAAAGATATAGCGCCGGTTTTGTACTATTTATTATTAAAGAATAAATGCAAGCTATGAAAAAGAGATTGATGATACTGTTGTTTTGCCTGGCAGGCATGGTGTCAGCAAAGGCTCAGCAGGATGCGCAATTTAGCCAGTATATTTTTAATGGTTTGTATATTAATCCTGCTTATGCCGGATATAGAGGAGTGTGGAATGCAAACGCTTTTTACCGCAATCAATGGTCAGGATTTCCGGGGGGACCCAAAACCGTGTCCGTGGCGCTGGATGGCGTAGCCAGAGATGGTAAATATGGTCTGGGATTAAATATTTCGAACGATGAAATAGGCTTACAGGGAACCTCATCATTGTACGCTAGTTATGCATTTCGCATTCCGGTAGGGGCGGAAGAAAATGATAGAACGTTTTCTATCGGCATCAGTGCGGGATTTCTTCAAAACAGGATAAAAGTAGGTGATTACGATCCTACAGACCCGACAGATGGAGATCCTACTTTATATAATTCGCTTAGAACAAAATTTACACCTGACGCAAGAATAGGGGTATTTTACAGCACCAATAGATTTTTCGCAGGACTGTCGGCAGACAATCTTATTTCACAGGCATATGATGCTAAAAAAGACCCGGGAAATATTTTTACGGAACGTAAAATACATATGTATGCTACGGTTGGAGGGCTGCTCCCATTGTCGGAAGCGATACAACTGAAACCTTCTATCCTGATTAAAGAAGATTTCGCAGGGCCTACAAGTCTCGATATAAATGCTTTTGTACTGATCAATAAAATATTATGGATAGGAGCAGGTTATAGAACGGCCGTGTTCAATAAAGAATTAATACAGAATGATCTTAAAAAATCAGGGGCTGTTATAGGTATGGCAGAAGTTTTCATCGGGCAAAAGATACGCCTGGGATATGCATATGAATATACCACCAATGTGGTCGGTATGGGAGGGTATCCAACCAATGAAATTTCTATCAGTTATTTCTTCATTCATCCCAAAGCTAAAATGCTTTCTCCAAGGTATTTTTAGGGAGATGAAGGAAAATGGAGTGGCAGGATTGTTCTTCGGTTAATGATGCATACAATGGATAAAATATACGATCATAATAAAATACGCGCGTAATGCCAAGGTCAAATAGTGTATATATTGCCGGAATGATTTTTTTATTTGAGCTATTCTTTTTTAGCGCCAGGGCACAGTATGTACTTGATGAAGCGAGAAACGAAAGCGGTTTGTATAACTATGCAAAAGCAATTCCACTATATGAAAAAGCGTACAAAAAGAAGAAAACAGTAGAAGCGGCCAGGGGAGCAGCGGAAGGCTATTTTAAGCAACGGGATTTTGTAAATGCGGAAACATGGTATGCTACATTATGTACCCTGGATGGACATACGGCACAGGATGAATTCAGATATGCGCAAACACTGATTAGAAATGCGAAATATGCAGATGGCAAAGCATTACTATTAAAATTGGATACGGCTAAAATTTCGGCAAGTCCGGGGCTGATTTCAAGAATGATTGCTGGCTGTGATTCTGTGGCCTATTGGAATGATCACCCTTTAAGGGGAAATTTGGCTAATCTCCATCAATTTAATACAGATAAATCTGATTGGGGGGCCGTGAAGTATGGGGATGGGATTGTTTTTACTTCCAACAGGCCCATGGGATTAAAGAAGAAGCAGCCATTCTTTCGCAATTCATCCATTAGTACCGTAACATACGGCTGGACAGGTGAGGGCTATCAACATCTTTATTCATCAAAAAATAATGACAGTACAAGTATTGCGCTGCTGGATACACCTATCGTAAAAGGTTATTATCATACGGCGGGCGCAAGTTTTACTGCAGATGAGAAAGAAATGTTTTTTGCCAGTACACGTTATGTAAAAAAGAAGGCAAAGTTTGTAGGGAAAGAACCGTCTTATGAGATCAATATAGAATTATACTCCGCCAAATGGGATGCGGTGAAAAACAAATGGAACGAGCCTGTCAGGTTCCCTTATAATGACATCTTTGAAAATTCTTTGGGAGATCCCTTTATTTCTCCGGATGGCCAAACACTCTATTTTACTTCAGACGCCCCGACCGGTGGCTTTGGCGGAACAGATATTTATTACAGCAAAAGAGTGAATGATACCGGGTGGACAAAGCCGGTAAATATGGGCCATGATATTAACACCTCCGGTAATGAGCGTACGCCATTATTGGACAGTAAAGGGAATTTCTATTTTGCGAGCGATGGCCATGCCGGTATGGGCGGGCTTGATATTTATAAAGCCACTCAGACCGCCGATGGAACCTGGCAGGTTAAAAATGCCGGCGTTCCTATTAATAGTCCCCAGGATGATTTCTCACCCTTTTTCCAAAGAGGCTACCGCGGATACTTTGCCTCTAACCGGCTAACGGGTGAGGGGAGCGATGATATCTACCAGTTCAGTACCATACTGGTATTGGAAGGGGAGGTGCTGCACGCAAAAACAAATGCGCCTGTCAACAGCGCCGAAGTCACTTTGAATAATGTGACTAAAAACACACCAGAGAAGGTAGTGACCAGCGCAGATGGAAAGTTTTCTTTTGTACTTGACCTCACTACCGATTATAGTCTGAACGCTATTAAAGCAGGTCTTCTACCTTCCTCCACCGCCTCATTTTCAACGATGGACATGGAGGACTCCACCGTTATACACCGAACACTTTACCTCGATGATATACCACCGCCGGTAATTCCCGCACCGCCATTGGCCATTGAGAATATTTACTACAACTTCGACCGGTCAAATATCAGGAGAGATGCTGTCGACCCGTTGGAACATATTGTTGAGTTAATGAAGGCGCATCCCAACTGGCATCTCAATATCACTTCCCACACGGATTCAAGAGGTAGGGATAAGTATAATATGAAACTTTCTGAACGTCGTGCCCAGTCTGCATTGCAATATCTTATTTCACATGGTATTGATGCCAATCGTTTAACGGCACATGGCTATGGCGAAACAAGATTGGTTAATAAATGTAGTAATGGGGTGCCGTGTTCTGCTGCAGAACATCAGTTGAATAGAAGAAGTGAATTTGAGATAATTAATAAATAATGCGCTTAGTTTCCCTGGCGAATGGTCTCTTCATCTTCGCCAATGGAACGAATGACCCGTGCAGGATTTCCTCCGACAAGGGTATTGGGAGGAACGTCTTTCGTGACTACAGCGCCTGCGGCCACCACTGAGTTTTCGCCTACGGTTACCCCGCCTATGATCGTAGCTCCGGCTGCGATCCATACGTTTTTCTCAATCACAATGGGATTTCCAATAGTGACAGCGCGGCGCTGCGATGGCTCCAGGGGATGGCCCGTGGTGATGATGCTCACATTTGGCCCGATCATCACATCATCTCCTATATCGAGGCCACCAAGGTCGTAGAAAGTGCAATTCTGATTGATGAACACATTTTTTCCGACACGTATCTCGTTCCCACCTGTAGTATAGAATGGAGGGATCAGTAAAAAGCGCTCGTCTACCTGTCGGCCAATAAGTTCGCTGAACAAGGCGCGTACTTCCTCTGCATCATTGAATGTTAAACGGTTAAGCGTGGCGGTGATAGCGGAAGCCCGTTTCACGTTTGCCACCATGGCCGCTGATTCCGGCGTTCGTCTGTGAATTATCCTGGTGCGGTCATTATTCATCATTCGGTATTTTCCTTATCGGTAAAAATAAACTATTGATACCCGGTGCCAATCCGTTGTCAATCCGGTGTCAGTGGGTCGCATCCGCACTATACCCCTTCAACATATCCATAGACGGAACAAAAAAGAGACTGCCGGTATGTGCGGTACTGAAATCAAGGATCCGATCATAGTTACCCACCGGAACACCGATAAACATTCGTTCCAACATTTTGTGGGTAGTACTAAACGTATTGGCGTACGCAATGAAGTAAGTGCCCACCTCATTTTTTCCAGGATTTCCAAAGGGCATATTATCCCTGACTATTTTCAGCTCATTGCCATTGTCGTCGTCCAGACTTGCCAGGGCGCTATGCGAGTTGTCGGGCTTTATATCGTCCGGCATTTCAATATCACTGATTTTATAACGACCAATTACTTTCTCCTGTTCTTCGGTAGAGAGCTTCGTCCAGCCTTTCATATTGTGCAGATACTTTTGCACAAAAAGATAGCTTCCTCCTTTATAGGCAGGATCCTCGTCACCGACTACGGCAAAGTGCTGCCGGTCGTTGCCAATGGGGTTTTCTGTACCATCTACAAAACCAAGAATGGAGCGCCCATCCCAATACCGGAAGCCATGTACTTCCTCCAAACAGTCGGATACCCGACTCAATACCTCCGTGATAGCAGTGAGCATATCAAAACAAACAGACATATCGCCGGAGCGTAGGTGGAAATGCAGGTCGCCTGGAGTGGCAATAGCCGTATGTTTTGCTCCTGCCACCGGTTCGAAATTTTTTAGTTCCTTCGGAACAGGTTGAGGTAAGGCTAACTTTATCCATGCTTCATATCCGATACCCAATACACAACTCGCGCGCTCAGCAGGTACCCTGATAGTAAAGGAATGATTAAGATTGGCTACCAGGCCGCAAAGCGTTTCGAAAACAGGCTTGATGTCCATATCCGCTTTAAACTTCCAAACGGTGAAGATCGTGTTGTTGTTAGGGTAGTCGGTGACACGCTGTGATACAGGTAGTGTTGTTCTAGTCATGATAAAATCGCTTTTCGGTCAGGTAAACAGCACTCTCCTTTATGCGGGCTGTGGCATGCCAAAAATAGATATTCAGCACGAGACTTCTTGCAATATTTCAGGATATTATGATAGCGGTTTGTCATTTGGAGATACCATCTGCTTTCGCTAATTTGCTGATGGCTGCCACCATATCCTGATAATCATAAAACGCTGACGTATGTGTGAACATGAGCAGAAATATTGCCCGCGCTGTAATAGCCAGTTTGAATGCAAGGTGGGATCCATCCTGATTTGCCAGTGTACGGCGTTGCCATTAAATGATCAGGAACGAAGCTTTATCCAGGCGCAATTTGTAGATTGTCTTTGCCTCCCTTGTCTGAAAGAAATGAAGGCCGCATATCATGCGGAGTTGTTCCGGAATAAGTTAACGACTATATCCCCCTTGCGTTTTAAAAAAGAACAATAAAAAACCCTTGCAGCAATTAGCGCTGCAAAGGTTTTCACAAAATGCGGATATCTTAGAAAATAAAATTGGTGCTGAGGAAGTCTGAGCTGTGTTCCTTCAGGATATCTTCCAGCAGTTTTTTATTGGTATCATTCATCTTGGTGGCTACCAGTGAGCGGATAGAGAAGGAGCGCAGGGCATCATGCACCGAGAGCGTACCTTCTGCACTGTCTTTCCGGCCGGTGAAAGGGAATACATCAGGACCACGCTGGCACTGACTGTTAATATTCACGCGGCTTACCTGGTTTACCAATGGATCAATCAGCGTAGCCACTTCGTCAGGGTTATTGCTGAAGATACTTACCTGCTGCCCATGTGGCGACTCGATCAGGTAATCGATCGTTTCTTCTATCTCATCATAAGGCACCACCGGAATAACGGGACCGAATTGTTCTTCCCGGTAGAGCTTCATTTTATCGTTTACCGGGAATACCACTGCCGGGAATACAAAAGATTCGTTGGTAGCACCGCCGTTTTCATTCACAATAGCAGCGCCGTGGGCGATGGCATCATCCAGCACTTCACGGATATAGGCGGGTTTGCCAGGTTCCGCTACCGGCGTGAGTTGTACGCCTTTCTCCCATGGCATACCGAATTTCATTTTGGCGATAGAGGCACTGAGACAAGCATTGAATTCGTTCGCAATAGAACGGTGAACAAATAGTATTTTGATGGCGGTACAACGTTGGCCATTATACGATAATGCGCCCAGGATACATTCATTCACGGCCACTTGTATGTCTGCATGGCGTGTGATGATGGCGGCATTCTTCGCATCGAGGCTGAGCACTGCGCGCAAACGGTTTAGCTTGGGATGGTGCTTGCGCAGATCATTGGCCACCTTACTGGAGCCAATAAAGGCCAATACATTGATCTTGCCGGTGGCCATGATACCTGGTATTACAGCGGCACCACGACCATAAATCGTATTCACTACACCTTTAGGGAACGATTCCATGAAAGCACGTAACAACGGGTAATGTACCAGTGTACCGTGTTTCGGCGGCTTGAAGAGGATGGTGTTACCCATCAGCAAAGCGGGAATCAGTGTGGTAAAGGTCTCATTCAGCGGGTAGTTGAAAGGGCCCATGCAAAGCACCACACCCAATGGAGAACGGCGGATTTGTGCAATGGTACCTTCTTTGATCTCGAAACGGGAAGAGCTGCGGTCTATTTCCTTCAGCGCATCTATCGTGGCGTTAATGTATTCTATGGTGCGATCAAATTCCTTGATGGAGTCAGCATAGGATTTTCCGATTTCCCACATGATCAGTTTTACGATCAGGGTACGTTGCTCGGTCATTTTGCGGGCAAATACAGAGAGACAGTTAATGCGACCATCCAGTCCCATTGTCGGCCATTCACCACGACCGTTATCATATGCCGCAAGGGCAGCATCCAGCGCTTCAAAGGCATCTTTTTCGGTACCCAGGGGGTAAGTGCCTATCAGCTTGCGTTTCAGACCATCCGCAGTAGGGATGTTAATAGGAGAATATACCTCACTCACCGGTCCATCCCATTGCTTCATCTCCCCGTTTACCAGGTACTCTCTCTGATGAATTTCAGAAATACGGAATTCTTCGGGTATTTCATTTTCTTCAACAAAAAGTTTCTTTAGCTCATCTTGAAAACTCATATGTTAAAATTTTATGCGTACAAATTACACAAAATAGATCGCATAATGCATATAGAATGTTTCGATCGGGGTGTGTGGAAAATCTATTCCCTCCATTTCAGGGAGATAAAACGATCGTTGAAAATGTCGACAACATCATCGCTAACTTTTTTATTTTCAACGATTAACCTTAGTTTTGCCAGCTGGCGGAAACCACTGGATTTATATATTTAATAAAATATTTTGCGCATGCCGTTGACGAAAGTTTTGATCACCGTTAAAAGTTACCCCACTGTATCTTCCCATTATGACGAACAGCTTAGTATCGCCGGCTTCAGAGAGGATGGTACTTTTATCAGGATATACCCCGTTCCTTTTACCAAAAAGACTTACGACGAAGATTATCAGCTATATGATTGGGTGGAACTGGACCTACAGCGGAATCCCCGTGACTTCAGACTGGAAAGTTTCAGACCGGTGATCGTGGATGCGCCGGTAAAAAAAACAGGTCATCTGGGTACAGACGACTATTGGAGCGAAAGAAAAGCCATCGTGCTGAAAAATATATATCGCAACCTGTCTACCATCGTCATGGAAGCAAAACACGAAGCGTTTTATACTTCCCTGGTGGTATTCAAACCTGCGCGGATACTAGGTTTTGTGGTAGAAGAAACGGAGCGCGAATGGAACAGCGACCGGCTGGAGAAGATCATGGCAGAGAAAAGTCCCATCGGGGAATTTGAGCAGCCGGAAGATCCTTTTAGTGTAATGAAAAAGTTGCCATACAAATTTTCCTTCCGGTTTACCGATAATAAAAATGAAGAAATCACACTCCCGGTAGAAGACTGGCAATTGGCATCCCTGTATTGGAAAAGCCTGAAAAAGTTTAGTGGACCTGATAAAGAACAGAAAGCCATCAACGAAGTGAGAAAGAAATACCTGCAGGAGTATGCCCGGAATACGGACCTGTATTTCTTCCTCGGTACCACCCAAAATGTACATGCCGTTTCGAAGCAGCCCTTTACGATTGTGGGGGTGTTTCCGGCTACTATGCCGCCGGCCGTGGTACAGGGCAGTTTGTTTTAGTGTATGGACAAGGCATGATGAAATATGTTCAAGAGATCCATTTGTGTTTCACCTGTTGCAATCGCGGATAATTCCCCTGGTAGTATAAGGTGGGCCAGGGAACTTAATTTGTAGAAACAGGCTCTTAAAATGAGCAGGCGTAAAAAAGCGATAGGATATACCCGCTTTTAGCAGATATAGCCTATCGCTGCAAATGTTCTTCTACTGTTATTTCTTATAAAGCGGGCAACGTTTTACCAGGTATTCCATGGTATTCTTATATGCATCCGCGGTGTTCCAGAAGGCTTTTCTATTCTGATTATATACAATCTCGCTCTTGTCGTTGTATATTTTCATGTCCATGGTTGTTTCATAATTCTGCACGCTTGTTGAAGAAGTACTGGCAGAGCCACTACTTTTCTTATCGTCAGAATTATCGTTTTTCTTGGTTTTATCACTGTAAGAAGTGTTGCCATAGCTGGTTTGGGTGGTCCGGTTTTGTGTAACCATTCCATCAACGATAAATTCAACGCCCAGTACCTGGCAAATTTCAGCCATGCTATAATTGAGCATATTGGCTTTGGTAATGCCTGCTTTTGTGAGCAGCACATTCGTAGCCCGGGGACTCACCACCGTATATACCCCTGAATGTTTACTAAGTAAAGCATACAATTCATTTTGTATTTCGTCGCTTACTTCCTGTGCTGCATTCTGACCATCCTTTACAAAGGTGAAGGGCAATACCGCCACCTTGTTCCGACGTTCTGCTGTGCTGGCGCCTGTAGCAGTCACGGGAGTTGTCTGCGCTGTGGCAGGTGGTGCATTAAATGTTTCTACCCGGCCGCTGGCAAAGGTTATTTTCAGAATTTCCGACTTCTTAATATTATAAATTAATTTTTCGCCGGTATAAGTAAACCGGATGGTGCTGTCGCTGATTTCCAGCACGTCGCCGTTGAGCTGGTCGCCGTTTAGTTTTACAATAACATCATGTTTTTTTTCCGTTTGACTAAAAGACGTACAGTAACAGCAGACAGTCAGTAATAATAGTATGACAGCTTTTGATGGGGAGAAGTATCGCATAGTTTACTATCGGATTGTTTCGCTCAAAATAATCAATTTTAGAGGAACAAAATTGCCGGTATTTGTATTTATGAAATTGTAATATGTTGTCGGCTAAACTGCTCATCAATGGTGTGGGTAACACAAAAAAAATCCCTGACTGCAGGCAGTCAGGGATTTTAAAAAACATTGTTCGCTGCTATTGATAATTATAGTCATTCCAATAAGCACTCTGCGCTCTTATACTGGCTGGTACCCAGAAAATAGGAGAGGTATTATTATTCTGCGCTGCTACCTTAGCGAAGTTGTCCGGGTTATTGGTCACTTCGATGGCCGGGTAACGTGCTCTTTCCGGCATGGGTTTCCATACGGAACTATGCCAGGTGAAAGGCTCCAGTTTCGGGTGATGTGTTCTTCTCAGTTCTGCCCACAATTCATATGGTTGATACAAATTCAGGTGCAGGTATTTTTGCTGCATCAGAATTTCCATTTTATCATCCAGAGAAGCAGCGGCAGTAAATTTGTTTTTAACCACATCACTCCACGCGCTCACTACTGCGGCAGATGGTTTGGCAGGATATACCAATGCCATTTGTGCAGGCGTCATTTGGGTTTTGGCATAGCTGCTAAGTTGATTGATGGTATACCAGAAGTCGATAGAGTGTGTTACCTCATCTTTAATATGCTCTTCGGCAGATTTTCCGGTATTAGCTAATCCTTTCAACGCAATTTCAGCCAGGAGCAGATCCAGTTCACCTAAAGAGCTCATGTACACAGGCATCTTCGCATTCTGGTGGAAGGTAGCGTGATTATACATGGATTTTGCATTGGTAGAAAAAGTAGAAGAGACATTGTCCGCGTAAGGATAATATTTCTCTCCACTGTTATATAATGCGTCCTGTGCCTCGATGTTGGCAGATACACCCCGGTAGTCCAGGTATTTGGTAGGCATCGCCAGTACGGGTAAACGTGGATCGTCAATGCCTTCTTCGTAGGCAGGAGTACCGTAGTTTAACCTTTTCATGATGATGTTTGGAATAAAGGACGCGAAGCTATTTTCATACACACCACGAATCCAGGTACCACCACCGGTTGGCACGATGTCAAACCAATAGAACCAATAATAGTCTTGCTGTGGCAAAGGTTTTGCCAGCGCCGCCTGGATCAGTGGTTTGGCATAGGCTTCTTCTACACCGGCAATTCTTACCAATAACTTCAGTCGGGTAAAGTTGATAAAGGCCACCCACTTGTTGATATCACCTTTGAAAGCAATATCCTGGTTTTTGAAGATAGTTTTGCCTGCATCAGACGTCTGCGCATAAGCAGCAGGTAATGCATCTACCAGGGTTCCCAGTTCCGCAATAATAGACTGATAAACCGATTTCGGATCATCGTATTTAGGAAACAGGTATTGTGCGCCTCCTTTGATGCCCTGAAAGGCATCTGAATAAGGAATGGAATTAAATACATCCACCAGTTTGGCACTCTGATAACATTTAATGAAACTGGCTAACTTCAGATACAGATCGCCATCTATTTTCAATTGCCCGGTACGCAGCGCTACAGAATCCACGAGGACTTCATAGTTTTTCAGCCGGGTGAAGCTGTTTTGGAAAAAACTTTGCCCGGTCATGGGAGCATCATCAAAACCGTTGCCGGTAGTGAGATCATTATACCCGGAGAACCAGTCGTAGCGATAAGATACATATCGCTGTGCCACCTGTTCATAACCGGTAATACTGGTGCCGCCATTCAGGAGATAATACCATTCCCCATAATCCTGTGCAAAAATTTTATTGTTCGTCAGCAGGGAAGTAAATAACCCTGGCACTACGTCAATACCCTGGCCGCTGGTAAGCTTGTCCTTGTCGTAGAACCGGTCTTCCAGATCTTTTTTACAGGCGCCGAGGACGGAGGCGGATAGTAGAATAATATATAAGTAAGCTTTTTTCATTTTTTTCAGTTTATACATTAGAAAGCCACATTTAATCCCAGGGAGTAAGTCCTTTGTGTTGGGTAGATGGTATTTTCTACGAATACATCTGCGCCCAATGCGCCTTCCGGATCAATATTGGGAATAGATTTGTACAGGTAAAAAAGGTTACGGGCTGCCGCAGTAATAGTGAGTCTTTGCATTTTAATCCTTTTAGCCATAGATGCCGGTAAGGTATAGGAAAGCGCCACTTCTCTTACTTTGATGTAGTTGTTTTCAAACATACGATCTGGCGGGAAAGCATTGGCCAGGTCATCTGCATAACTACTGTAGTAACTAGATGCGCTGGTCATGATATCGTTGGGCACATACTTACCATTATCATCCAGTTTCACACCAGGAAGAATCAGACCATCATGATATACTTTTCCATCTTTAGACTGTGCCGGCGCAGGCTGCGAATGCTGCCACGGAACATTCTTATCACTGGAGTTGATATAATATGCCTGGCCTCCATTTTCTTCGTCGCGGTATGGCATCGTGTTTTCCAGCTGTCCCACACCAGTTAAACGGTTGTTGGTGTATGAGAAGATGGTACCACCATATTTATAATCCAATCCGATACGGAAGTTGAAATTCTTATATTGGAAATCGGAGATGAATCCACCATATAATTTAGGCATCACGTTACCAGCTGATATTTTCTTCTGGTTATCCAGTACATAAATACCATCGGCATTTACTACTTTATTGCCAGCCTCATCACGTTTATAATCGTAGGTCATGATTTCCCCATACGGACGTCCTTCATCTGCATTCACAGAAACGCCGGTACCATTGATCAACTGTTGAAACGGATTATAAATAACACCGGGATACAGATCTATTACTTTAGATGCCTGTTTGGCCGCATTCAGGGTCAGGTTCCACCGGTAATTTTTGCCGATCAATGGCGTACCCGTCACCGCCAGTTCAAAGCCCCAGGCTTTTACATCACCAGCATTCACCATTAAACCGGTAGAACTGGAAGCAGAAGAAATGGGCAGACTGATAATCTGGTTATACCGATGATTGGTATAGAAAGAGAAGTCGAGTGTAATTCTGTCCTGTGGCAGGAAAGTATTGTTGATACCTATTTCAAATTCACGCTTACGTTCGGGTTTCAGAGCGCCTGGCAAAAGTTTGTCAGGAGGAGCCACTGAGTTGGCGTCGGTACTCGGAATGCGGTTATAAGAGTAGAGGTTATTGGCTTCATACCGAACGGTTCCATTACCCACATCGGCCCAGGATAATCTCAACTGTCCACTGTTAACAGCTGGTATCGCAAAACGCTCCGTATAGTTCCAGGTAATTGCTGCTCCAGGATAGAAATACTTGTTATTTTCAGGAGGAAGGGTAGAGTTCCAGTCCTGTCTTCCCTGTATTTCAAAGGTCAATTCATTTTTCCAGGACAATGCAGCAGATGCCAGCATGCTATATAGCAGGTCGGAACCACGGCTGAAGTTCCTGATCTTATCAATATTGTCAGCGCTGGCTGTGCCGAGTTGATTGGAGAAGGAATACCAGTTAGGGAAAGTTAATCCACCCACCGTGTTGGTACCCAGATAGTCTACCGTGCGGAGTCTGTATACACCTCCACCAAATGCGTACAATCTTAAATCGTTATTATGGAAAGTCTTATTATAGTTCAGTAATGCCTGATACGTTTGGGTAGTGGCATTCTGTTTAGCCACCCCGAAAAGTCCGCCCCGTACAGTTGGCAACACTTGTGTTACGCTTTGCTCCGTGGTATAGTTGGTGTTGTCATAGTCCAGACCTGCCTGTCCTACCAAAGAGAAGTTTTTAGTCAGATTCAGTGTTACTTTGGCAGAAGTGATCATATGCACTTTGTCATCCTTGTAACGATCCATCTTCTGCTTCCAGATATAGTCGCCCAATTTATTAAACGCATCGGATACCCTCGCATTCGAAAGATCGCGTTTATAACCAGTGGCATCAGTATAATAAGGATAAATTTTATCATAGTCATAGTCTACGGGATATCCCCATGCTACAGGCCCATCATTCTGGGAACGGCGGTTCTGTGTGGTAATATTGTAG
>NZ_DATCVJ010000447.1:0-7508 GCF_036566945.1 Chitinophaga sp.
GCGGCAGCTTCAGGACCAATAGCGTCAAGAATCTGACTAAGCCTAAGCGGTACAGAACCTCCTGCCTTCGGAGTTGAAGACATAGGAATATGTCCCATGGACATAAACTTAGACTCAACCTGACGCAGGAGATTAAGTGCCTTAGCAAATCGAGCAGGACTCTTAACATTAACCAGATGCTTAGAAGTAAGTGCGTTCCAAACGTTAACCTGCTTGGGACCAGTAAAAGAACCATGCTTAGTCATAGCTGCCTTGTACTTAGCAGCATCCTTAATACCGGACGGAATAGTCTTAAGACTAAGCTGGGGCTCAAACTGTTCTACAACGTCATCAATAATACCAGCATCCCGAGTAGGGTTCTTACCTACTGGAATAGCTGCTCCCTTAGCACCTTCGACAAGTCGATTAAGCGCTACAGGGTTACCAGCTACATCATTGATAATAACTTCAGCAGCACGAATTTTAGTCGGAACCTTCATTGCCTCAGCATCGGCACTAATAGTACGTCCGAATGCTTCAACAATCTTCTTGCGCTCTGCCGGAATATTAAGACGCCGTGTGAAATCAGGGATCTCACTAATACGCTCAATGAGCGCGTTAGTCTGAGGAAACTTAACACCAGGATACTTAGTAGCAAGACGATTAGAAAGGTTAATAGCCCAATTCTTCTCCCCTGTAGCCGCACGCCTAAGCAAGTCACCAGTAAGTTTAGTAACAGCAGGCTGGGTACTAAGAGAATTTGCAATACGCATCTGTGCATCAGGAACACGCGGAGCAGGGAAAATATCCTGATGAGGCTTAGCCTGTCGTTCTGCCTGGACAGCTTCACCAGGAGCCCAACTATTAAGCATTTCATCAAATGGGTCTACTGTATTTACTTCTGGACCCTTAGCTACAGTAGGTGCAGCAGAATCAAGAATATTGGCTACAGGAGGAGTAGTAGTCATTTCCGCAGCAGACTTGGGGAAATTAAACCACTCAGGCGGCTTAATAAGACCAGTTCCCGCGGGATTGATAATCTTATTCTGAACAGATCCAGGATCAATACTGACCTTATAGCTGCCAGGTGCCTTACCTGTAACTACGGGTCCAAAGGATTCCTTGGTATTAGTGATTGTACCCTCGGGTACGCCCTTGAAACCTTCGTAAATATTCTTGCTCCCGGTAACAAGTTCACCGGGAATTTCTGCACCCTTACCTGCAATAGCAGCAGGCTTAGACCAACCAGTAATGAGGTTAGTCGGGTCGGCCACCATAGAAGCACCAAGACCATAAATATGCATCCGCTGAAAATAGTCTTGGATCTTCTCGTCAGTAACGTCTACGGCCTTCTTATCAAAGTCGTAGAAATACTTGTTTTCGTCTTCGTCGTTAAACTGGTTAATCTTCTTCTCACGAAGACGTGCCCGAACTTCTTCAAGATTTTCGGGCTTCATAGCATCTTCAGCAGACATATGAGTATCAAGGCGAATAAGGAAATCACCGAGATATTGCTTATCCTGGGGATCAGTAGGATCCATACCTACTGCATCACCCATTGCACCTCTAAGTCCTGTGCCTACTCCCCTAGCTCCACCACTAAAGATACCGCCTGCAATTTCCTTGGCATCATTAAGAACACCATCAGTATCACTACTTTGGTGTCCTGCAAGTGCATCGTCAGCAGCATTAGCAATAGCATAAGCGGGAGTGCTAAGCAGGTCTACAACTCGTCCCCAAAGAGTTTGTTCACGCTTGGGGGCTTCTCCCTTAGAATTGAGACCCTGGCTAAGCAGACTAGAAATAGGTGTCTTATTCCAGTGAGACTTAGCCAGGATATCAATAGCTGCTTGAGAGAGCCCAACATGATTTCGCATCTGTCCCAGGTCCATAGGGGGAAAGGTGCTACTAAAATCAATGGGCTTATATCCCTCAAGCATAATTTACTCCTTGGCTACAGGGGAAACGAGCTTACGACCAAGAACAGCACCAATAGCCACAAGTGCAGCATCAATACTGTCCATGCTAAGACCGCCATTAAGATAATCACGCACTACGATCGCGATAGCGATAACAGCGCCAATCCAAACGATAGGTTCCTTAGAAGGACTCATATTACTTCAACTTCCCCATGTAAGCAAGCAGCGCATTGATTGCATTGTTAACATCGTAATCACTAAACGTGGTGTTTCCTACAGGAGTATTAGGATCACCCTCCTGCATACGCTTACGCAGCATATCCGTAAGATAATCAGGCGTAACGTCCATCATGACCGGCTGATTATACCCGTCCTTCATATCAGGACTCTGATACTTACCGGCTACTGCTTCCTTGCTGGACATAACATCTGTGATAGCTTCCATAATGGCCTTAGAACTAAAGGTATCCTGGCCACCGTAGATGCCACCGAGGTAATTGCTAGCCCCAGAGGGGCCGTTGGTGCCCTTGAAGAGGCTGTTCCCATCGCCACTTCCGGACATCTTATTCTGCATCTCCTGCATTTTAAGCTGGAGATTAAACATCTCCATCATACGCTTATATTCGGCTTCTTCTGCTGAAGAAACTCGCTGCGCATCTTGCTGCTGTAGCTGAGCAAGCATTGCAGAAATAGCAGATTCCCTACCGGCGTTAAGTCCAGCAAGTTTTCCACCAGCACTCTGCATGTAATCTTCAAGCTGAGCACCAATATCCTGTGCTACGTTCTGCCCAGCAAGACGAGTATTATTAGAAGACTGTCGCTGATAAGCGAGATCAGAATTCTTCATTTCCTGGAGCATCTGAAGTGCCGAAGCTTCCTCAGAATTACTCTGATTCTGGAAATAAGTCTGATCTTCCATAGCCTGTTGTGAGGCTTCTGGAGCAGCTGCCTGAATACCAAGCTTCTTAAGCAACTCTGCCTGCTGATTAGCTTGCTGATTATACTGACCTGCAAGCTGCTGCTGAGTCTCGTTATAACGATTCTCAGTTTCCTTAGAAGCAGCTGCCATCTGCTGAGTAATCTGTGGCATTTCAGAGGCAATCTCTGTAGCCAAATCCCCATACATTTGGCGCGCAGTATTCTGATTAGCAGTACCGCGCTGCTGAGTCCTCGCCATTTCAGCCTGAAGCTGCTTAATAAGCGGGTCATATTGTGCGCCTGCACTACCTTGTGCCTGCTGCATAAGCACATCATAAGGCGTGGACTTAACGTTAATCCCCTGAATCTGCTTCATAAGCTGTTCAAGAGGATCGGCCGGCATACCATTATTCTGTCCACCAGGGACAGGCTTATTCTGTGCTAGTGCAGCCTGAGTATTCGCCTGCTGCCTAATAGCATCAGCAAGCGAATTAGCCATACCGGCCTGATTCCAAGGACTCGGCTCTGCCATTTTAAATTCCCAACTTAGCAGCTCGTCGCCTAAGTGCGTCCTGTCGTGCAGCATCTCTTTCCAGCTTCAATTGACGCTGAAAATTAGTGCGCTGCATACCAAGGTCGCCTAGCTTATCCGTCTGCCCAGTTTGGAGGTTCTTAAGCTTGGCATTAAATTCAGTATTGTAATCGCCGAGTGCCTTAGCGAAAACTCCTGAGTGGAGAATACCTCGTCCAGCAAAATCGTTTTGCTGATCGTCGCGATCCTGCGCACCCTGCCTATTCATAGACCGAGTAGTTTCAGCATAATCACGCTTTGTAATCCCAGTCTGACGATTATACTGGGAGTCGTAATCCTTCTGAGACTTAAGGAAGTTAGCGAGTTGCTGCTGATAAGTAGTATCTCCGGCAAGCCACTTATCTGTGGCCGACTGCTTCTTTGCTGCCATTAACCTCCTTACTTAGGCCGAAAGCTTACGAGCAATAGCTGCTGTCTTAACCCCAGCATTTGCTGGAGGTGCAGACTGCATCACTCCCCCAACAATATTCTTAGGGGGTGCTGGAACCTTAGTTCCAGGCTTTACCGTCTTAGTTGTATTAGCAACTTGGTAAGGAATAGCCGCACCTGCGCCTACTCCAAAGTCAGAGTTGGTAAAACCTTCTTTCTGACCCAAAATCCTACCCTCGCTATAGGTAGAATTCTTCTTAGACTTATTAGCCGCCCCAATAGCCTTAGTCATGCCGGCACGGTTATCGTCAGAAAGCTTACGCTCAATAGCGTTACGCTTCATCATAATCTGATAATCCCGCTGGCCGTACAGAGGACTATTAAGATCCGCCATTGAGCACGTCCTTATTCATCGGATTCCCTGTAGCCCCACCCTTCATCCTGCGAATAATCGCATTCTTACGAGCTTGTGCCTTATTGTCTCTCTCAGCATATCCCTTGGGATTGGCTACAGGACCAATGTTAGGCATTGTACGACCAGCACCATAATGCTTTTTACCAGCTGCGTAAGAATTGAATCCAGGTTTAGTGTTAGGGAGGATTTGATTACCGAAATGGTCTGCTCTTTGCATTAGTTTACCGCCTTGGAAGCGAGCTGCTTCGCAGCTACAAAAGCAGTAATTGAGTATAGCCTAACGGGACCATCTGATGTATTACCCTTTGTAGCGAGATCAATTTTAAACTTCAGAAGCCTAAATCTCAGAGACTTAGGAAACCTAATAAACTTAATCTGCTTTGCAGCATCCGCCGGGACTATCTGCGTAACACCGGGCAAACTAGTTAGCGGATACTCCCAACTACCCAAATCATGCCAATACATTGTAGACAACTGATTCCACGTTGGCTTGAACGTAACCGACTGTGGGAACAGAGTACCTGTTACTGAACGACCAGTGTAGCAGTCAATACCCCAATGGAGAAGCCGCTTAAACCTATGGCTCAATCCGATATTGAACTGCTTAGTAGTCATAGACAGAACAATATCAACAGGGGTACTAGGAGCAACAATATTACCATTCTCCACAGTGGAGATATCATACATATCCTTCATCTGGAAAAGCTTGAAATACATCTTCCAGTTAATAGGAACGCCTACACCCTGACTATCAGGAACAGTAGTCAGACAAGATGCGGCTACATAAGTATCGTATCCCTGTAGCACACCTGCGTCTGTGTTATCCAGACGCATAATAGGACCAATATAGTTAATATTGAAGTCTTCAGACCGCCATCTAGTCCAAGCACGAAGACGAAGATGGTAGACATAAAGCTTATTATAAAACCTAACTACTACCCTATCCCCCACTACCCGTAGCCAAATAGGCCATTTATAGGCAACATTAGAGGCGCCGGTACCGGGTGGGACAATAGCTACAGCGGAATCGTATTCAAAAGGTAGCTTAACGCTTACTCGCACAAAGTCGTAGTTAGACATTTCGTAGACTTGATTGTACTTGAGAATAAAAACTGAGTTCTCGTATACATCTACACAGTTACGACCAGATGCTCCGATGTCGTTATTGATGATATTAAGGACCGCCTGAGCAGGTCCAGTATCGTAAGACAATACGTAAGTAGCGGTGTTCTTAAAGATTACGATATTGTCCTGATAGATGACAAGATCATTAACAGCATCCCCATCACCAGGATTAATGTCAAAGAAGTTAGTACCCGGCCAACTAGTAAAGTCGGCTACAGCGGAGAAGTAGAGTCGAGAATCATTGGCAATACTCTGACGGCCACCGATCCACAGACGATCCTTATAAATAGCTGAAGCATAGCCCGAAGGCATAGACGCAATAGCAGTAACTAGACCGCCGGTAAGATCGTATCGCGCTCCCCCAACCTGTGTAAGATCAGGAACAAGGTATACGTAGTTAGCGTATCGATGCGCCTTACTAAATACACCATCAGTAATCTTAGCCAAAGTTCCCGCTAGTACACCGTCTACGTAGTAAATGTAAGCAGCATAAGCACCAGTGTGATTGCTAGAAACAATGACAAATCTCTTGGATTCAAACGTACCTGTTCCAATAACGAGCTGATCACAATTGGGTGGAACTGTTCCACCAAGACCACTAGCAGTTTGTACTGCCTTCATTAGTGACCAAGGAGGACGAGAAACTAGACTACCATCCAGACTAATATCAAAGTTAAGACAATCCACTACTTCGTTATCGGAAATCATAGCCTGATCAGAGTATAGATTCATACCCCCGGCAAATGGCCCGATTACAAACTCCTGGGTGGCGGTACCACTAGTTTTTGCCATTAGTAGTAACCTCCGTAATCCCCATAGTTCTCGTCCCCGGGCAGGGTTGTAATACGAGGATAGTATTCCTGGGTAGTCCACTTGTTACGGTCGTTAAGCTTCATCATTGTTTCGTCAAACTGATTCTTCTTAACGACTGCCTTCTGCGTGTCCTCGTCCAACTCGTAAGCCTGCTGAAGACAAAAGTCAACAATAGACTTATGATACTGAAGAGGGACAGACAGGTTATCTGCCATAGTTACTACGGCAAGGGGATGCTTAACGTAGTAAATCTTCAGTGCACTAGCGTTAGTTTCATTAGGCTTAGGAAACAGCGTAATCTTATTGTCCCAAACCATGAAATATTCAGGAGTTCCAGGGCCATAAGGTGCGCTAGTTGACGACTCGTATCCGTCAATGTATTCGTTAAACTCATTAAAGCTCAACGGCTTAAGACGAAATCCGTTGTACTTAAGAGTACGAAGAAGGGAGAGATCAGCGGGACAATCGTATTCCATCTGATTCTGAATTACTCCCGCAATCGCGGTAGTCTCCATAAGTCCTTCGTTACTAAGTACAATCTCCTCTTGAGCGTCATTAATCCAACGGATGATATCGTCATCAGTAACCTGAACTCCGGACTCATCACCAAATGTACGTTTTACCCGAGTTGCGACCTCCTGCACGTTCAAAGTTTACACCTCCATGACGATAATAAGACTTCTGGTTTCTCAGAATAGATACTGCCATTTCATGATCTTCTGCTCGCTGCTCCTGCTCCTGTTTAGCAATAAGAAGCTCACGAGCATTGTTATAGTTCTCAATAAACGAGAGTCTATTAGGTCCACGCTGCTGGTCTGCTTCAAATACCCGAGCTAGCAGACGTTCATCCGCTTCTTCAGCAACGCAGACGAGATAAGGCGCCGTCCCATTAGTGGGGAATTGGACAACTCGAAATGCGAGATCTTCCGCAGATCGCTTATCCGGAGGAATCCACTGTAGCTGAAGCGTAGGGTCGTAGTCCTGTAGAATTTCATTAATCTGTATCTGCTTTTCACTAACAAAATGGCCATCTACAGGGAAATAAAAATTCCCTCGACTTGTAAGCCTACTATCCAGCGGCATTGAATACCAATCCTAGATATGAAAGAGCGGCTACAGGGAGATTATTCACCTGTAGCCGCCCTAGACAATATTGCTTAGCTCTCGGTAACGTCCCGAATAATTCCATGGGCGTTACGTCGGTGAGTACCAAGCTGGCAATACTTGTAAAGCGTCGCAGTGTAAGCATCGTAATCAATAACGCGCTGCCACTTAGAACCGTCACGGTCCATGAAAGACCAATCGCCCTCGCGATAGATCTTCAGTTCCTTCTCATTAATAAAGTACATACGGTTAGGCTGGCAGTCCACGTCAGTAA
>NZ_DATCVJ010000448.1:0-3065 GCF_036566945.1 Chitinophaga sp.
AATAACCGAGCGCTATATACTTGCACCGTAACCAGCCACTTTTTTTCATCCAGAAGGTACTTTCATCACGGACAATTCTGTCAGTTCCATCGTTGGAAGAGTAGCGGATAGGCAGGGAGGCTTTGGTGTTATCAGGCGTCCAGGCATCGGTGGCCCATTTCACCCAGTTCCGGTTCCACTCCACATTTTGTGTCACCGGGTTAATAGACTGGTAATAATTAAAATTACCGTTGAAACTTACATCCAGGCTCAGTCCTTTCCAGGATGCACCAAAATTTAATCCTACTACAATGGGATTATTATTTTTCCGCCATTCCATCTGGTCCCAATCATCTATAATACCGTCCGGCTTACCATTAGGTCCGTTAAGATCCTGGTACACCAATTGTCCCAGTGCGGGCTTGTAGCCATAGTAGGTATAGTTAGGGTATGCTGTATTCCATGCATCCAGATCGGCTTGTGTTCTAAGCATCTTTTCCGCTATGCGGGTAGTAATGCGGTTAGTGCTCTTATCCAGCTCGTCCTGCCATGGATAGGTAATATTCTGATCCTTGAGGATGTTACGTGCATTGCTATACGAAGCCACGGCATTGACGTAATAATTAATGCTGTTGGCTTGTGCTTTATATCCTATGCCCAGTTCCACCCCCTGCGCTTTTATTTCTCCGTAATTGGAAGCAGGTAATGTTCTGCTAAAAGTAGGCGGCACTGTTTGCACTCGCTGCCCAAGGATATCGTAGGTTTTTGTAGAGAAATATTCCAGTGAAGCATTGAAATGTTTCAGGAAGTTAACGTCCACACCTGCATTATAATTCAACGTTTTTTCCCAGGTTAAATCAGGATTTACCAGTGATCCGTATTTAATACCCACACCTGTTGTTCCTCCGGTACCCAGGTAAGCGCTATTACCCTGCTGGTATGCTTCCTGCCATTGCCATCCGCCTACGCCGTCATTACCCACTAAACCCGCCGACACCCGGAGCTTGAGCATATCAATTTTGTTGGAATGAAAGAAGTTTTCCTTTGAAACAATCCAGCCTAATGAACCGGAAGGGAAGAAGCCCCAGCGCCTGTCGGGTGCAAACTGCATGGAGCCATCATAGCGGTAGGCAAAGGATGCCAGGTATTTACCGTTGTAATCGTAGA
Source organism: Chitinophaga sp. (assembly GCF_036566945.1). Lineage (GTDB taxonomy): Bacteria > Bacteroidota > Bacteroidia > Chitinophagales > Chitinophagaceae > Chitinophaga. The sequence goes on from NZ_DATCVJ010000448.1 coordinate 1,147, forward strand.
AAAACTGCCCGATAAAAGATTTTCTTCCGGAGGGCTGTTCCGTGCTACCATCTACATAAGAATCTACTCTATCTCCACTGGTGTAGCGCCATTGATCCGTTACATACACGGGGAACTGCTCCCTGTTGCCCTGCATCCAGGAGCCATCAGCGCCGGTACGTTCGTAGATCAGCCATGCCTTTACATGATGTATATCCTTAAATGTTTTTTCATAATTTATCTGGAGATTCAACTGATAGTCGTTACTCCAATCATATCGTTCCGACAACCTGTTGGTATGAAAAGATTTTTTGAGCGACACAAAATCATTGGGATCTGTGCTGATGAGATATTGGTCGGTGGTTTTCATAATCCACATATCATATTGCTTCACAAATGTTTTCTGCCGCTGATTGGAAAACGATTTGCTAAACTGGCTCATGACGCTAAGCCCTTTGACACCGGGGATTTCATAACTGAGTTTTAAATTGGCCACTGGCTTTACGGCAAACGTATTCTGATATCCGTTATCTCCCCTTACCTGCGCGCCCATGTTCTGAATCCATCCATAATCAATCGGATGGCCATCGGTGGTCCAAACAGGCTGATATACCTGCCAGATTCTTAATTTACCATATACATCATCCCAACTATCCACGGAAGGGAATTTTTTAATGTTATTATTGAGGGATAAGAGTGCTTCTGCTGTCAGCCCTTTTGCAATCTGGGCTTTGATATTAGCTCTTACATTGTAATTTTTCCAGTTCACATTTTTAATGAACAGTTGCTGGTTACTCATGGAACCGCCAATGAAGTATTGTATTTTATCCGATCCTCCGGTGATACTTAAATTATGCGTAGTGGTAGACGGATCATTCCATACGGTACTCAACTGATCGTATCCCCAGCCGTTGTTAATTGTTTTAAACTGATCAATCACCTTTTGGCTGTAGGTATTGGGCGTTATGCGGTTCTGATACTCAAAATACTGTTGCGCATTCATCAGGTCACTGTTCCTGCCTCGTTTGTCGAAACCTGTCTGAAAAGAATATTCAATACTGGCTTTGCCATTTTTCCCCCTGCGGGTGGTTACCACAATTACCCCTGCAGCAGCCCTGGAGCCATATACCGCAGTGGAAGCAGCATCTTTCAGCACGGTGATGTTTTCTACTTCATTTGGCGACAAACGGTTAAAATCACCACTGCCTGCAATTCTTCCATCAATAACGTACAATACATCCTGCGTATTCCACGAGCTTTTCTGGCGAACCGAAATGCCCGGATCACTACCCGGTATGCCACGCGGAGTAGCCACACTAACTCCGGCTATCTGTCCTGCCAGAAGGTTTCCCAACTGCTGTGTAGGTATATTACGTTTTACATCATCGAATTTTACAGTGCCTATCGAAGCAGTGAGTAATTCTTTTTTCTGTGTACCATATCCTACCACCACTACATCATTCAGGGTTTCGGAAGAAGCGGTCATAGCGATGATCAGATTGGGTTGGGCTTTCACCGTAACGGGTAAATAACCAACGATGGTTACCCGCAATTGACTGCCTTCCGGCGCCATTATTTCAAATGCGCCGTCCTTATCCGCCGGAACATTTTTTTTGCCATCGACCAGGGAAATAGTAGCACCTGCCAGTGCCGCCTTATCTTTTGCATCAATTACTTTTCCTGTAATCCTGATCTGGCTTTGGGCGAATGAAACCTGCGTTATCAGCAGAAGACCGAAGATGCCTGCGAGCCATCGAAATACCGTTGTGTTGTTTTTCATAAAGGAATTATTCATAGCGAATTTGGTTGATACTGGTAGTCATAAACTACCAGTTAGGTTTCGCCGATGAAGTTCCCCCGATATGCTTCTTCAAACAACCACAGGTTTGATTTATAGTTATGCTATTTTGCTCCGTGATTATTTATACTTGAACTACTTA
>NZ_DATCVJ010000449.1:0-3321 GCF_036566945.1 Chitinophaga sp.
AGCTCGCTGACAGGAAGGGGTGCATGATTTTCGGGGGTAACATATAATTGTTTACGGTAATAAATATCATTAATTTCCTGCTGGAAGACAAACAAACAACCGGTAACGCTCACTATCAACACGACAATACCAGACCCCAGGCCCAGCCAGAGGTGCAATTTTTCCACTACTATCCTGAACAGCGATTTAGGCTGCTTCTTTTTTAACTTATCCGTCCGTTTAAACATAGATCAAATACCATTGGGGAGATATCACTCCCGTGATACAAAAGTCCAGGTAAAAAGCCAATTTCTGTAATCGGATCCGGAATTTGATTTACGCAAAAGGGAAAGATGGGGCATAAAAAAAACCTCCCCCGGAAAAACCGGAGGAGGCCTGGATAATTATGTTAAAGCCGTTGCTTACTTATATTTTGGATTATACAGCGAGCTTCCCTGTACCTTTACTTCTGGCTTTCCAGCATATTTGTGTGTGTAAAGACCGTAGCTCAGCCCCAGGATAAAGGCCACCATGCAAAACAATTGCACGTAAAATAACCAGCGGGAGCGGGAAACCTTATCTAAGGTAATATCGTACTTATTTTCTACTGTATTCTGTTCCATAATCAGTTTATTTCCGGTGCAAACCTACATAAAAATTTGAAATTTTCGAAGTTATTTGGATGAGAAAGAAAACTTTTGCCCCCTAAATCAGCTCCGAGAATTTCTTATGTTTTAAAAAATAATATCTCCAGATCATGATACCGTGAAACACGCCCTTCATTTTCATGAGCTTCATTTCCGGCAAATTGTCGTTTCGTACATATGTGCGGCGCCAGCGATAATAATCCTTGTAGGCGCGGTAAATAGCCCGCATATCTTTGGGCTTCCCTGCCACCAGGCTTTTAACGCCCGCCAGAATATCCAGGAAAAAACGTTGCACCAGCACAATCCACCGATCTTCACTATGCAGGTTTTTCCACAGCATCATCAGGTTATTCCGGAAGTTGAGGTACAGCTTACGTGGATTTCCCTGGGGCAAGCTCCCTCCTCCCACATGAAAAACCGTGGATTGCGGGCAATAGCAAATGCGGTACCCTGCGCGCTGTAAACGCCAGCAAAGGTCCACTTCTTCCATATGTGCAAAAAAATCGCGGTCAAAACCATTTACCTGGTGAAAACAGGCCGAACGTATAAACAGCGCCGCCCCGGTAGCCCAAAAAATATCCTGTACATCATCATATTGCCCCAGGTCCTTTTCTGTTGTGTACAGAATACGCCCCCGGCAAAAGGTATACCCCAGGATATCCATCCAGCCGCCGGCTGCACCGGCATACTCAAACTCCTCCGGGTCTTTGTAAGCCCTCATTTTAGGCTGACAGGCAGCAATACGGCTATCTTCCTGCATCAGCGCCACCACCGGCTCAATCCAGCCAGCTTCCACTTCCACGTCCTGGTTCAGCAACACATAAATATCCGCCTCCACATGCTGCAAGGCATCGTTATAACCGCCGGCAAAACCGTCGTTACGGGCATTGCGGACAATCCGGATCTGCGGATAATGCTGCGCCACAAAAGCCACACTGTCGTCCGAAGAAGCGTTATCTGCCAGCACCAGCTGCAGATTGCCGTAAGTAGAACGGCAAACCGACGGCAGGAACTTCTCCAGAAAAGATTTTCCGTTCCAATTTAAAATAACAACTGCGACTGATGGCAATACGGGCAACTGATATTACGTTTATGCGTGAACAATTATTTTTGAGATGCAAATATGCAACAAAGGATTTTAATATTTGCTAATCATTACAGAATCAGACAAGCCAAATATGGCTTAAATTAGAAGTATGTTTAAACAGTTTATCGGATGGAAGTTTGTACTGGCCTCCATAGCAGTGCTCATCATTGGGACCACTATATGGTTTGTAAGTAATTTATCAAAGAATATCCAGGAAGAAGAAAGAAAGAAAGTCGCTATCTGGGTAGAAGCCAACCGTGAAGTGCTGCGCTCAGATACGGATGCCAACCTCAATCTGGCCATCGGCATCGTGACCAACAATACCACCATACCACTGATACTGACCGATGAGGAAGGTAAAATACTGGATAGCCGAAACCTCGACTCCATGCGCATCATGCAGGATCCCAGGTACCTGCCGGATGAACTGCTGGCCTTCAAAAAACAACATCCCCCCTTTATCATGGAGGTAGATGCCAAACAAAAATTGTATAACTACATCTATTACGGCGACTCCCTCATTCTCAAGCAAATCCGTTACTATCCCTACATCCAGCTGATTGTCGTTACGCTATTTATCGCCATCGTACTTTTTGCCCTGTCCAGTACCAACCGCGCCACCCAAAACCAGGTATGGGTAGGTCTGGCCAAAGAAACGGCCCATCAACTGGGTACGCCACTGTCGTCCATGGAGGCCTGGCTCGAAATCCTGCGGGAAAATGAGGCCAACGCCACCCTCGTCACAGAGCTGTCGAAAGACGTGGACCGCCTCAAACTTATCACCGACCGCTTCTCGAAAATAGGCAGCATCCCCAAACTGGAGGAAAAAGACATTGTGGAACAGATACGGAATATGACCAACTATATCCGTAAAAGAGCCCCTCAAAAAGTACAATTAACCGTTCACAGTGTGGAAGAAGAGCTCCCCGCTATGATCTCTCCCCCCCTTTTTGACTGGGTGGTGGAAAATTTATTAAAAAATGCGTTAGACGCTATGGAAGGCAAAGGGAAGATCGATATTACCATAGAAAATCATCCCACTTTTATCACCGTTGACGTAGCCGACACCGGAAAAGGCATTCCAAAAATGAGCTTCGAAAAAGTGTTCAAACCCGGATTCAGCACGAAAAAGCGGGGATGGGGCCTCGGACTTTCCCTCGCCAAAAGGATCATAGAAGAATACCACCGCGGCAGACTCTATGTAAGGTCATCTGAAATCAACAAAGGGACCACTTTCCGGATCGTTCTGCGAAAATAATGACCCGTTTCAGCAAAATATGAATAAATAAATTTGCTTATTTTAAAAAAGCCATTATTTTTGCACCCCATTCTACCAGATGCGAAGGTGGCGAAATTGGTAGACGCGCTACTTTGAGGTGGTAGTGCCTGAAAGGGCTTGGGAGTTCGAATCTCCTCCTTCGCACACAAAAAAGACTTGCTGAATCAGCAGGTCTTTTTTCATTTATACCAAATATTGCCTTAAAAATAAGAAGCCCGGCGACGGATCAAGTTGAAAACTTGGGGGATTAGTAGAAAAATAGTTGTTTTGCATCAGATTAGCCAACGACGCACGTGGATCAGAACTTTCGTAAACTTGTAGAGATGCTA
>NZ_DATCVJ010000450.1:0-4593 GCF_036566945.1 Chitinophaga sp.
AGATAAGTGATGATAAAAAGGGAGTGTCACGGTTTTAGCTAAATCAAACGCAGATTTGGATAAACCCGGTTGACAAAACCCGCCGATCTTTGTATCAACAAAAGAAAGTAATCATGCGCATATTTGTTACAGGAGCAACAGGCTTCGTTGGTACTGCCATTGTATCGGAATTAATAGCCGCCGGACACCAGGTATTGGGGTTGGCCCGCTCGGATGCGTCGGCCCAAAGACTTATTGACGCAGGCGCCGAAGTGCATCGTGGAGATCTTGAAAACCTGGAAAGCCTTCGGAGCGGCGCTGCTCAATCGGATGGCGTGATCCATGCAGGGTTTATCCATGACTTTGCCCGCTTTAAGGAAGTATGCGAAGTAGATAAAATAGCGATAGCGAACATTGGTGAAGTCCTGGTCGGTTCTGACCGTCCTTTTATCGTTACTTCCGGCACAGCGCTGGTTTGCCCGGGCCAATTAGCCACAGAAGATATTCTTCCACCATTCAACCCTGCCTGGCCCCGGGCTTCTGAACAAGCAGCTGATGCCGTAGCCGCGCTGGGAGTACGTGCAGCAGTTGTCCGCTTAGCGCCATCGGTACATGGCGCCGACGATAAGCATGGCTTCGTACCCATTCTGGTGAATATCGCTAAAGAAAAAGGGGTATCTGCTTATATCGGCGACGGACAAAATCGTTGGAACGCAGTACACCGGCTGGATGCGGCGCATTTGTTTCGATTGGCTTTAGAAAACACTGCACCGCGGGCACGCTATCACGCCTCCGGGGAAGAAGCTATTGCGGTGAAAACAATAGCCGAAGCCATAGGCCAACAACTGGATCTTCCGATCGCTTCGATAACGCCGGAAGCTGCCGCTGAACATTTTGGCTGGTTTGCACAGATGGCCGCGATCGACTGCCCCGCGTCGAGTGTAAGGACACAGGAACATCTGAACTGGCGCCCAACGCATTCCACTTTGCTTGCCGATATTGAAAATGGTATTTATACCAGGTAAGAAGTAATGAAAATTATTGCAGCCTGTTTCTCAGGATTAACTCGCTCAATCACTGACTGAACAACTCGCTGATTTTGCGAAGGCGTTGCTGTCGCCTATTGGAAAAAATAACGAACTTTAATGACGATGAACAATCCACAGATTTTCCGTTTTCACACAATCACCGAATATCATCGGGCTGCCGGGCTGCCTAACCCTGCACATCCGCTGATCAGCGTGGTCCATATGGAGGATTTGAATAAACCGCTTGCTGACAGCCCGTTTAGCCTGATCTATGATTTTTATTCGATCTCCATGAAACGGGTGAAGAACGTTAAATTCAAGTATGGGCAGCAGAGCAGTGATTTTGATGAAGGCGTGCTATTCTTTATGTCGCCCGGGCAGGTTTTTGGAGTGGAATTTGAAAAAAGTGCCGCCATGCATCACCCTGAAGGCTGGATGATCCTGATCCATCCGGATTTTTTGTGGAATACACCATTGGCTAAAAACATCAGGCAATACGAATTCTTTAATTACTCCGTTAATGAAGCGCTTTACTTATCGGATAAAGAAGAAATGATGCTCACCACCATCACACAAAATATTGAGCAGGAGTACCATGCCAATATTGACAGGTTTAGCGGTAGCGTGATCATCGCCCAACTGGAACTCTTGCTAACCTATTCAGAAAGATTCTATCAGCGCCAATTCATCACCCGCAAGGCCGCCAGCCATGAGATACTCACCAAACTGGAAGATCTGCTCGCTGATTACTTTAACAGCGGCACTCTTGCCCTAAAAGGATTGCCCAGTGTGACATACATTGCTGAGCACTTAAATATTTCACCGGGTTACCTGAGCGGTTTGCTCAAATCCCTTACCGGTCTGAATACCCAGCAACATCTGCACAACAAATTGATAGAACTGGCTAAAGAGAAACTATCGACAACTAACCTTTCCGTCAGTGAAATCGCCTACGAGCTGGGTTTTGAGCATCTGCAATCTTTCAGTAAACTGTTTAAAACCAAAACCAATTTATCGCCACTGGAGTTCCGTCGTTCTTTTAATTAAAATTGATTTGGTTAAAACAATTTGATACTGCCTTGTCAAATTCGATATTTTCAATGTGTTTTTAAGATTTTCAAATGTTGAATTAGTTATGGCCGAAGTACCGGAATATCAATCGTACTACTGGAAAGCCATTCGAGTTGCAGTGGCTCACCTGCATCGGCAATGGTTTCTTTGCTGACATCTTTCCCTGTTCCATAATTCACCTGCGCAAAGGGATTCCTGTCTATATCTATCACAGCCATGATCCTGCTGCCGGCTGATAGCTGCTTGCAGATCATACGCGACCGCTCAAACGGCAGACGGTGAGTACTACCAGGAGTCAGCAGTTTTCGTGTAGTCCTGTCTGTTATATAACTCGCTCTCGCGAGGTAATGGGATAACTGAAAATAACTGCCATCGGCACGTACTTCGTACAATGCCACATGGAAATCAAAATCCTTTTTATTGCATTTAACATAAAGATTGCCTGTAAAGGAACCGCTAATGATGATATCCTCTTGGAGTGGATCACTGATAAAAGCCAGGCCATCATTACCCGGGAATGATGATTGTACCAGTGGATATGGATAATAGGAAGATGTTTGTGTTTTGTCCGACAGATTTACCGTCTGCATGACACTGCCTTTTACGTCCGCGTTTCGGCTGAGGCGGTGAAACCCTTTGTCATAGCTTGGATCAAGGTGGAATGTTAAGGTGACGTCATGCATTTTTTCAATGGCAGGAGCATGTCGCCATTTGTTAGCGTCCATTACTTCGAAATTAATCTTGTCCTTTAGAATGGCTGGTTTGGGCGCACCTTTGAGAATATGACCGAGCCACTGAAAGGTGATTTCCCTGGTGTCAATGAGGGCAACGCTGTCCACTTTATAACCCCGCAGGATAGCCGTGCCACCTGTTTGTGTACCAAAATGATCATAAGGGCCAATGATTAGATAATGCTCAGCGGAGGGGTTATAACGGTAATGGCTATACAGGTATTCGAGCCCGGAAATCTGGCCGTCATCGTAATACCCTTCAATGGTCAGCACGGGAATATGGATGGCAGCGAAGTCCTGCTTCCAGGGCACCATGGCCTGCCAGTAGGCGTCATAGTCGGGATGCGATAGCCATTGCTGCCACCACGGAGAGGGCGTTCCGTCAATACTGTCTATCTTATTGAAAGCGGCTCCGCTGTCAAACCAGTTGGCACGCATACGCTGCCATCGGTTATTATCGTTATTGACCGGATTATCAGTGAAGTGGTTATTCGTAACATAGAAGGCCCATTGATAATTGGCAGTAAGAAATACGTTGTTTTCCATGGGGAGTCCCTGACCAGGTATGGCTGCTACATATGGAACAATCGTTTTCAGTGCAGGATGCAGGTGTTTGGTGGCTGCCCACTGGGCAAATCCGGAATAGCTTCCTCCATACATCGCTACAGCGCCGTTACACCAGGGCTGCCGGCTGATCCAGTCGATCACTGTATTTACATCTTCACCTTCTTTCTCATAGGGGCGGATGCTGTCTCTGCTGAGATACTTTCCCCTTGCATTGGCAACAATGCCCACATAGCCATGATCGGCCATGGATTTTGCTTCCCGCAATGCTCTTTCCGGACTGGTGTAGATGGTGTAGAAGAGAATACCCGGTACTTTTTCGCGAAGCGTTTTGGTACTGACCAGTGTAGCCGTTAGCGTTACCCCTTCCGGAGTGGTGATGAGGATACTGTCCTCAATATGATAAGTGCTTTCCATGGTTTTGCGTAAACTGTCGTACCCATGGCCCGGATATTGGGCAAAGCAGTAACTGGAGCCGCTCAGCAGGAGCAGCAGCAGCAGCAATAAGTATTTCATATAAAAATGTAGTTTGTGTTTAAGGTAAACGTGAAATCTGTTTTAATTTGGAAGCCTGTCTTACAGAGGTTTCCAGCAGGCCACCATTTTTCATGGTGATGCTCATGCTCCCGTTGGGTAATGTTTTTGTGGTGCCAATATGCAGGGTATTTACCACCTGGTTCCTGTTGATGCGACAAAATATGGCTGGGTCGAGGCGTTGCTCAAATTGTTGCAGGGAGCTTTTGATAATGCTTTTCTGATCGCTGCTGACCAGGGTGATGTAGTTTTCGATGGCGGTGATGTACTGTATGTCCGTAGCTTGAATGAGCGTTCCCCTGTTCCCGTTTTTAATAAAAATGGGCCTTGTGTATTGCAGGTCGTGATGGCGGACGGATAATCTGTCCAGCACACGTTCCATGGCCATGGCGAAGCGTTCCATACGAATTGGCTTGAGGAGATAGTCTACTGCATTGATGTCAAATGCTTTTGCCGCATACTGGTCAAATGCGGTAACAAAGATGATGGCGGGCAGCTCCGGTAGCTGTTGCAGCAGGTCAAATCCTGATAAACCGGGCATCTCAATATCCAAAAAAATAATGTCCGGATGATGAATGATCACCATTTCTCTTGCCTGCTGTACATGCTGTGCCATGCCTGCAATTTCCAGCATGCTGTAGGGGCGGAGCTGTTCCCGCAGCTCTTCCCGGGCGGCTTTCTCATCA
>NZ_DATCVJ010000451.1:0-2985 GCF_036566945.1 Chitinophaga sp.
AATAACCACGCCGCCGGTAATGGTGGCAGCGACACATTCCCCTGGAGCAAAACAGATAGAGAAAAGGTTATCACCGATAAAAGCAAAAACGAACAATAATGTCCGCGTCTTCTCCCTCAAATATAACCAGACATTCACTCACCACGATCGCCACAGAGCTGGCATCACAGATAGCCAGGCAGTCAATGCCTGGCTCTTCTCAAATACATATTGTTCAGGGTACCGGACCTACGCAATTGTTTGTGAGCAATGGCAGCCGCCTGCATAAAATTTCTCCCGACACAGCTCAACATTTTCAACAGTTAATTGCACAACAAAACGAAACAGCTATTCAGGAAACGTTAGTCAACATGGGACTGCACACTGCCCCGCTCATTGACGATATCCCCCTGAAAAGCCCACCCGTATATGCGCTCTCCCTGGCCATTGCCCAGAAATGCAATATGGGCTGCACCTACTGCTACGCGGATCAGGGCGACTTTGGCGGGCCGGCGAAAAATATGCAGCTGGATACGGCCAAAGCATCCATCGACCTGTTGTTGAGAGATGTGCCGGCAGGAGGCAAAGTACAACTCACCTTCCTCGGAGGCGAACCGCTGATCAACCGGAAGTCGCTGCAGGCAGCCACTGTATACGCAGCAGAACAGGGGGTACAAAAAAATGTAACCGTCAACTACTCGCTCACCACCAACGGTACTTTATTAAAACCATCGGATGCTGATTTCTTTGAAGAACATGGTTTTGCTGTGACGGTAAGTCTGGATGGCATCGGCGAGCAGCATGATCAGCAACGCCCCATGAAAAATGGCGCCGGCACCTATCAACAAATCATCGAAAAAATACAACCACTGCTCAGCAAACAGCAGCGCATGCAGGTATCTGCGAGGGTAACGGTAACGCCTACCCAAAAAGACCTGGGCAATACGCTGCTGGAATTTGTGAACATGGGATTTCACAGCATAGGCTTTTCTCCTTTGCTGCGCGCCGCCAACGGCCGCGATGAAATGACCAAAGCCGATCTGGAAGTGATGCTGGAAGGCATGATTGCCTGCGGATTGCTGTTTGAACAACATGTAATGCAGGGCAAACGCTTTCCTTTTCTCAATATGGTAAATGCCTTAAAGGAAATTGCCAAAGGCACGCACCGCCCCTACCCTTGCGGCGCAGGAGCAGGATACATGGGCGTTTCTGCGGATGGCGACATGTTTGCCTGTCACCGGTTCGTAAATGAACCCGCTGGCAAAATGGGCAACATCTACGACGGCGTAGATGCTACGCTGCAAAATAACTGGTTGTCATCCCGGCACGTGCATCAGCAGGAACCCTGCAACAGCTGCTGGGCGAAATACTTATGCGGAGGTGGTTGTCATCATGAAGTACTGGAAAAAGGCCGCCATGCCTGCGATTATATCCGTGGCTGGCTGCATTATACCATGCAGGCGCATGAGCGGTTAAGCAGACTGGCGCCCGAATGGTACCGGTAGACTAACGTCAAGCACTATACGACATCAGTAGTACCGGCAGACTAACGAGTATCGCTACACGACATTATATAACGACGAGTACTATACGACATTTCCGTCATTACATTAAAACATACCATTTACTATACGGCAGAAAAATACATGGAATCATACGACATACTGATCATTGGCGCAGGCCCGGCAGGAACATGCGCTGCGCTGCGCCTGCTCTCATTGGGCTATCGGGTGGCCATGGCGGAAAGTGAAGTCTTTCCCCGGCCACAGATTGGCGAATCCCTTTCTCCAGGCATCCACCATATTTTTGATTACCTGGGTGCGGCACATTTGCTGCAGGAATCACATTGCCAGCACCAGCTACCGGCACAGGTAATATGGGAATCAAAAAAACCGCAGTTGCTGACACCGCAGCTGCGGGGGCACGGAGCCATGGTAGACAGAGGCTTGCTGGATAAAGGTTTGCTGGACCTCGCGGTAACACGTGGCCTTCAATTGTTTCAACCCGCAAAATATGAAAGCAGTGAACATAATGGGAAAAACTGGCAGGTAAACATCCGGCTATTGAAGGGGGTGCTGACTTTGCAGGCGCAGTTTGTACTGGATGCCCGCGGTAAGCGGGGTATACAACAGCCGCAACGACTGCTTACGGCGCCGCCTATGGTAGGCATCTGGGCCTATCTGCCCGCCAGCCGCATGCCTGCCCACACCTGTGTGGAAGCCGTTGAAAATGGCTGGATCTGGGGTGCGCCCCTGCACGATGGCCGGTTCCGCATCATTACGTTTACAACGCCTGACTCCATCAAACGGCAACGCCCACACGCTGTTTATAACAGTTTGCTGCAACAATCGCATTTGTTCCGGCAAGACCGGGAAATGCATCCCTCACAATCCTGTGCAGTAGCGGTGTATGCGCATACCCAACCCTGGCAGCAACACTGGCTGCAACTGGGCGAAGCAGCATTTGCCATTGATCCTCTCTCTTCTACCGGCGTAGAAAAAGCCATGCGCTTTTCTTTACAGGCAGTCATTGCCCTCAACACCATTTTAAAAGGTGGGGACGCTTCGCTGGCGCAACAGTTTTATGAAAACCACCTCATAGAATCCGTTGCCAATCATACGCAATGGACCAGGCAATATTACGGGCAAGCCTGGCCCGGCCCTACGCACGCTTTCTGGAAAGAACACGGCAGTATCTATCTCCCGGAAAAATATATACAAACACCCTTTACGGAAAAACTGGGCAACGCCCTGCGACAGCAAAACACCGCAGCACCGGATTCTCCCGAAAAAACAATAGATATAGCCGACGCCCTGCGGCAACTGTGGAACGGTAACATGCGGGTATCACCAGCCACCAGTTATGTACCCGCCTCCTGTGTGGTAGATGACCACCTGGAAGTAAAAACGGCGATCCGGCATCCCAACCTGCAAAGAGAAATGGCCTACCTGGAACAAATAGAAATTTACCCGCTGCTGAAAATGGTGGCGCATACGCCTACATTCG
>NZ_DATCVJ010000452.1:0-24873 GCF_036566945.1 Chitinophaga sp.
AAACCTATTCCTGCGGCACCGGCGTAACCGCCGCTGCTCTTACGTTTGCAGGCAAAGAAGAAAAAGAATATGTAGTACCCGTGCAAACTTTGGGCGGACAACTCGAAGTACGTTTTACCAAAACAAGCGAACGCACCTTCAGCGAAATATGGCTCTGCGGCCCCGCTACATTGGTATTTGAAGGAAATATTTCCGTTAAATAATGATACCCGCATTCAGCTGTTTTTGCCGGAACCTCCGGCAAAAACAGCTGGCTCTCACACCTATCCAATAGCAGCATAAACAGGATTGCATGAATTATCATTTAATGGTCGACGACAAGTTTATCAATGGCTTTATTCACGATGCAGAAAAAGTAGCACCCGGGAAAAATGTCTACCTCATTGATAACTGGAAAAACAAAGCAAAATTTGTAAAGTCCGACCTGGTAACTTTCGTACCCTTTTATACGCCGGCGTTTGCAGCTATTTTAAAGAAGGTAACGGACAAAGACAGGGTATTTGTTCACTGGGCCTCCGATCTGGCCGTAAAAGCCGTGCTAAGCCTCCCTCCCAACGTTACCACGGGCATGTTCTTCTGGGGCGGCGATGTGGTCGAAATCCCCGCCTTCCGCTTCAAGAAAACGATTTACGGCCCCCTGAGCCTGGAATACTTTGAAAAAAATGAGGAACGCCCCAAACTGAAGTTCAATCCCATGCGGCCCAAAAGGGTACTAACGTCCTTCGCCCAACGCTTTTTTAATTACAAAGGACCAGATCGCGAAATTGCCCGCACCCGGGAACGCTTTTTTAAAAGGTTAAACCTCTTCCTCCACTGGAGCCACATCGATTACCAATGGTTGTTGAATCACTACACCACTCCGGCGGAACATAAATATTTCTACTACGACGTAGGCCAAAAGCCGGACGCTGCCGAACAGGCACTCATGAATGCGCCCAAAGACAACAGCATTACCACTATCCTGCTGGGCAATTCAGATACCATCACCAATAACCACCTTGAAGCACTGCAAGCCTTGTCTGCCTACAAAAACCAGCCCATCAAACTGGTTATCCCCCTGAACTATGGCAACGATAAGTATGCTGACCTCGTGGAAAAAGAAGCCATCCGCATCTTTGGCGCCGATAAAGTAATGGCACTACGTACTTTCATGCAGCGCGATGAATACTATAAAATGCTCGCCCAGGTAGATGTGTCAGTAATGTTCCATTATCGCTCCCAGGCCGCCGGAAACGTACTGGCATTACTGTACAGAGGCAAGAAAGTGTTCATTCATGGCAGAAGTACCCTGTACCAGTTACTGCACACCAATGATATCGCCGTGTTCGACTCCGCGAAAATTGGAGAAATGGATTTTAAGGAGTTTAAAGCACCGCTGGATCAGGGCGCCATCGATAAAAATATTGATATCGTAAACAGACTCTTTAACGAGGACGAGAAACTCGAATCACTGAAACAGGTGTTGAATTAAAGTGTTTATTTTTGGTGTGGTATCACAAGATGTGATACCACTGCTGCTCCTGCCAACCTACTTTCTTCCCCTCAACTTATTAATCGTACTATACACCGTACTGTTAATATCATCAGACACCTTCAGCGCCAATATCAGCGACGCAAATATCAGGGTAAACAACGCCCCTTTAATCGCAATATCAATAATCGGATGTACTATAAACGGGATCCATATCGTACCCAAATAAGCCGCCAGCGCCACACCTATTGCTTTCAACGTATTCACAGTAAAAGGCTGTAAGCCAAATTTCACCCAGATAAACACATACCGGATCAGGTTAAACACAAATATGGAAAGCAACTCGGCATATCCAGAGCCGTCCATACCAAAATCACGAATCAGGAAAAAATTCAGCGGGAAAGACAACGCCAGCAATACGATAGAGCTGTACAAATCATAACGCCAAAGACGGGACGTAGCCAACACCTGGCTGTTCAACCCCGTTCCCATATCAATGATCCTGGCTATACAAATGTAGAACAGCACATACTTACCCCGACTGTACCCCTCTGGTAACAACTGGAAAAAACTATCAATATTCAGCCAGATAATGAGAAAAATAAACAATCCATAAATCAACTGCAGCAACGACGACTTCGTATACACCTCGTCTATCTTCTTCATATCCCGCTCCTTCCATGCCTGCGCCAATACCGGCAAACCGATAGCGGAAATACTACGCTGCGGAATCAGGATCAGCGTCGATACATATGTCACAATGATGAGATAGGCCACATCTTCCAGTCCCGTGGTACTGGCCAGAATCAGTGGCGCAATATTTTTCGCCAGCAACGAAAATAAGATCGCTCCCAGCAACGAAAATGAATATGTAGCCATCCGCCCGGACAATCTGCGCGTTACCTTACTTACCTTGAAAGTGAAATGCAGAAAGTGATGCTGATGCAGATATATCATTAATGCCAGCAGCAATACACCATATAACAGCGAAAACAACCAGAAGAACGTATTCAGATCAATCCATCTGAAGTAGTAGGCC
Source organism: Chitinophaga sp. (assembly GCF_036566945.1). Taxonomy (GTDB): domain Bacteria; phylum Bacteroidota; class Bacteroidia; order Chitinophagales; family Chitinophagaceae; genus Chitinophaga. The sequence goes on from NZ_DATCVJ010000452.1 coordinate 2,511, forward strand.
GCAATCAATACGGCAGTGAGTAAACGCAGGACCAGCTCCTTCAGGAAATTCGGAAACACCGACAAATGCCTGGAACCACTGTAACTCTCAAAAACAGCAAATAGCGCAAGTAAAAAAACGTTGGGATATAACAGGTAGAAATAAGTGATAAACAAAGGCGACTTCTCTATGTACGCCGCGATGATCATGCCCTTGAAAAAAAAGGTCCCCACCACAAATAATCCAAACCCCACCACCGTCGCCAGCAGCGCCCAGGTTAACATATCGTTATCTTTATCCTTCAGATGACTCGAATAATAGGGGAAAAACCGGCTGATAGTAGGCACGGCACTCAGGGTACAAACAGGCACCAGGATCATGGCAAGTTCAGGTAACATACGTGTCAGCCCAAACTGCTCCTTGCTGAATATATGGGGAAATAAGAAAACAATATTAATACCTCCTATCGCAAAACCAATGTAAATCAGTAATGTCGAGTTTATACTCTGTTGTTTTATAACTCCCATTTATATATAAATAAATTTAACTATTCCGGAATGTGCAATATTACGCCAAATGGAAACAGGATTCAACATTTTAACTACCTTTGCGCCCGATGATCCAGTATTTCACAAATATAGATTCCAAAACTGTAGAAATAAAACAACCTGAAAACGGCGTCTGGGTAAATATTACCCCGCCCCTTAAACAGGCCGAGTTTGAACAGTTATCCGAGGAGCTGGATATTCCCCTCGACTTCCTCACGGATTCCCTCGATATTGACGAAAAATCAAGGTTTGAGCTGGAAGACAATGTGAAACTCATTGTACTGAAAACGCCGACCGAAAATTATTCGATCAACGAAAGTGAAGCCTTCTATATCACCATTCCGATTGTGATTATTCTGACGCACCATCAGATCATCACGGTCAATTCTTTCGATAACACCGCCATCAAAAAATTCCTGAACACCTTTCATAACCGCTCCCTGGAGAAAAGGAATATGATGGTGCTCAAAATATTTGAGAAAGTAGTGATCAACTTCCTCGATTACCTGAAGGAAATTAACCAGCGCAGAAATATGCTGGAAGCTAAACTCTACGACTCCAACCGGAACGAAGAGCTACTCGGTATTATGCGGATCCAGAAAAGCCTGGTGTACTTCGTCACTGCCCTGCGCAGCAACGAACTCCTGCTGATGAAACTGGAACGTACTAATTTCCTGGGCCTCAACGAGGATGAAAAGGAATTCCTGCAGGATCTGATTGTAGATACTTCACAGGCGCTGGAAATGGCCAACGTATATACCAACATTCTCAGTAGTACCATGGATGCCTTTGCCAGCATCATTTCCAATAACCTGAATGTGGTGATGAAACGACTAACCTCTATCACCATTATCCTTACATTTCCTATGCTGGTGGCCAGTATCTATGGCATGAACGTAGACATTCCCTATCAGCATACCATGCACGCTTTTTATATACCGGTCATTCTTTCTATCGCTATTTCTGTAGTGATCAGCTGGTATTTTATGAAGAAGAAATGGTTCTAACCCTCATCTATACTTCACTATGCAAACAGGATTTAACGTAAGAGTATACGGCATCATGATCAACGATCACCAACAGGTGCTGGTCAGCGATGAATATATCCGTGGAGGTTACTATACCAAATTCCCCGGCGGCGGCCTGGAATTTGGAGAAGGTACCCTCGAATGTATTGTAAGAGAATGGCAGGAAGAACTGGGGCAGGATGTGAAAGTAGTGGAACATATCTACACTACAGACTTCTTCCAGATTTCTGCATTCGACAATGAAACCCAAATCATCTCCATCTATTACCTGGTAACGCCTACCTCGCCCTTTACCGCGAATGTAAGCACCGTGCCTTTTGATTTTACCGTACCGGAAGGTGTGGAAGAAGTAGAACGCGCCCGCTGGATAGACTGGAATGAGTTTTCCGCAGCAGCCGTTACTTTACCGATTGATAAAGTAGTAGCGGATCTTGTTAAAGAAAAATATTAGGGGATCAAAAAGCTGAAAGCAGCAAGCAAAAAGCTATTGAGGCGAATGACCAAGCAAAGAATAATATCCGCTTAGACCATTCGCCTCAATAGCTTTTTGCTTGCTGCTTTAAGCCTTCTCCTCCACCAACGGCTGTTCTTTCCCCATGGCCGCCAGCTTCATTTTCTTCGCCAGATCATGTCCCAGGTACTTTTCTATCCGGTGCTCCAGTAAATAGATCAACGGCGTAAGTGCTACTGCCAACACAAATTTATAGCTGTAGTTAACCATGCAAATGGCCAGTACCCGCTGCCAGCTCCAGTTATTCCCCAGCTTAAACGCAATAAATAATACAATGAAACTATCTACCAGCTGCGATACAACGGTAGACCCGGTAGCTCTGAGCCACACGTGCTTGTCGCCCGTTTGCCGTTTAATGCGGTGAAACACCGTCACATCCACGATCTGGCTCACCAGGAAAGCCGTTAGACTACCCAGGATAATCCACATGCCTTGTCCGAAAATACTGCTGAAAGCGGTCTGCATATTCGGTACACCATCCGCCGCCTTACTACCTATCCACCAGCTGTCTGCCGGCACACTCATAGCCACCAGGAACATAATGAAAGCGTAGGAAATCAATGCTACGGCGATGTAGGAAATACGGCGCACCGCCTTAGGCCCAAAATATTCATTCACAATATCTGTCATCACAAATTCCAATGGCCATAATAATACCCCCGCCGTTAAAGTATAGGATAAACCGCTTTCTCCAAACATCGTGAATTTATGAGGCGTGCCGCCAAATAATTGCTCCAGCGAAAACAGTTTACCGCCAATACATTCCGCGATGAGCGCGTTGGCCACAAAAAAACTGGTGAATATCACAAACAGTTTAGTGGGCTTGTCGTTTAACAGATTCCTGATCATTTAATAATTAACTATAAGTTGAAATATAAAAATGGCTACGTTGAGCAAATATAACCATGGCGGCAATGCCTTCCATTGTATTTTTTTTAACAACAACAGCAATCCTGTCAGCACACATACCAGCCCATTCAACGGGAACGCTATCCCCACACCCAATACCAGCACGTGATTCACGATGGTATCTAACGCATGATCATATACGGTAACACGCAGGATTTCACTGACTAAAAAGCACAAATTGCATATAAAAGCAAATTTTAAAAGGAACCGGATCCAGCGCATTATTGAAATTTCGGATAAATTACAGTTATTTTTGTTTCTTTAAAACTAAATCCAAAATATCCGATGAAGCAAAACTGGCTAAAAGCCATTCTTCCGCATCTTGCAGCAATAGGTATCTTCCTCTTGCTGACAGTGGTGTATTGTTCTCCCGTCCTGGAAGGCAAAGTTGTAAACCAGGCCGACATGAAGAATGTGGAGGGAATGGCGAAAGAGGCAAAGGACTATTATGAAGCAACCGGTGAACGCCCTCTATGGACCAACAGCATGTTCTCAGGCATGCCCTCTTATGTGATTTATACCGGTCCTGGTACTAATAGAATAGCGTACATGAACTCGGTGCTCACGCTGAAAACGCCGTTCCCTATTAATATGCTGTTCCTTGCCATGATGAGCATGTATCTGCTCTTATGCATACTGGACTTTAAATACTGGATCCGCGTCATGGGTGCCATTGCCTTTGCATTTTGCTCCTATAACGTGATCATCATCGACGTAGGTCACATCACCAAAATGTTCGACATTGCCCTGATGCCTGCGGTACTGGCAGGTATCATCCTCACCTACAGAGGCAAACTGCTCACCGGCGCGGCATTAACGGCCCTCGCTACCGGTATGCTCATCTACAATAATCACCTGCAGATCATCTACTATACACTGATCATGGTGGCCTGTCTCGCTATAGGCGCCTTTATTCATGCCTATAGGGAGAAGCAACTGCCCACATTTTTTAAAGCATCCGGTCTGCTGGCCATCGCCGGTACACTGGCTATCCTTACGTCTATGGACAGCCTCCTGATGCTCCATGAGTATGCCGAGTATACCATGCGCGGCAGCAAATCAGAACTGACCCTCGACCAGGGCGATGTAGCGCAAAAGAAATCTACCGGTCTGGATATTGATTATGCATACGACTGGAGCTATGGTAAAGCAGAATCAGGCACCTTGCTCATCCCTGGTTATGTAGGCAATTCCTCTGCCCAGAAACTGGGCAGCAGCTCTAATTTCGCCCAACAGATGATAAGTCTGGGTGTACCAGCCGCCCAGGTAGACCAGTTCCTGGAACAACAGAAACTACCGGTTTACTATGGTGCACAATCAAAAGGTACCTCCGGTCCTGTATATGTTGGGGCTATCATCTGCTTCCTTTTCGTATTGTCGTTACTGTTAGTAAAGAGCTGGCATAAATGGTGGCTCGTTGCCGTTACCGTGATCGGCTTTATTCTGGCATGGGGTAAAAACATGGCATTCATCAACGACTTCCTGTTCTATCATCTTCCACTCTACAATAAATTCCGTGCACCAGCGCAGGCGCTGGTCCTGCCTTCCCTTACCTTTGTGGTACTGGGATGCTGGGGCTTACAGGAAGTAGCGGCCGGCAAACTGACCAAAGACGTATTGCTGAAAAAACTGAAAGAAGCTTTACTGATTACCGGCGGAATACTCCTGGGCTTTGTGTTGATCAGCTACTTCTTCACCGGCTTCAGCAGCGCCAGCGATGCCAGCATGCTCCAATACTTCGGCCAAATGATGGGAGGCGAAGAAAATGGTAAACTCCTGATCCGTGCACTGGAAAAAGATCGCAGCAGCCTGCTCATCAAAGATGCCTTCCGTTCTGCCATATTCATTCTCATCGCAGCAGGCGCCATCTGGGCTTTCCTGCAAACAAAAATAAAATGGCAAACCGCCGCGCTGATCATTACAGCTGCTGTTGCCATTGACCTGTTACAGGTAGATAAAAATTACCTGAATAACGACAGCTTCGTAGATGATATGACCTATATGCAGGTAATGCAGCCATCCGCAGCAGATCAGCAGATCAAGCAGGACCCGGATCCATACTACCGCGTATTCAATCTTACTACCGCTCCGTTCGACGATGCTGCTCCTTCCTATTTTCACAAAAACATCGGCGGCTATAGCCCGGCGAAACTGTGGATATACCAGGATCTCATCACCCATCAGATCTCCAAACAAAATATGCGCGTGCTGAACATGCTCAACACGAAGTATTTTATTGTACCTGATCAAAAAAGCGGACAACCGGTAGCACAACGCAACCCCGGCGCTTATGGTAACGCATGGTTTGTAAAAGATATCATCTGGGCGCCCGATGCCAATACAGAAATGAAAACGCTGGACTATCTGAACTCCCGCGACTCTGCTGTTATCGACAAACGCTTTGCATCACAACTGGGAAACTTGAAACCCGGCGCAGATAGCACCGCTTCCATCATGCTCTCCAAGTACGGCCTTAATAAACTGGAATATGTTTCGCATAATCCACAGGATGGTTTTGGTGTGTTCTCTGAAATATACTACCCTGCTGGCTGGAAAGCATTCATCGATGGCAAGCCCACCGATATCATCCGCACCGACTATGCATTACGGGGTATGAAAATTCCTGCAGGCGATCATAAAATTGAAATGCGGTTCGAACCAACCAAAATATTCACTGGTCTGAAAATCTCCAACATTTCTTCGATCCTGTTACTCCTGCTGGTGGCCTCCATCTTTGGATGGGAGCTTTTCAGGAGCATAAAGCAGAAAGCATAAAGCAAAAAGCTATTAAAGCGAATGACCGAAGCAATACTAAACCAATTAGTCGCTTCGGTCATTCGCTTTAATAGCTTTTTGCTTTATGCTTTCTGCTTTATGCTTTATGCTTAACTAATACTTCTTGGCAAAAATATACCGCAACCCAATAAACAAATGATGCGCAAAATTAGGAATATGCCCATAGTATCGGCTCAATATCTTATATCGCTCCTTCCAGGCGAGCTGCTGATGCTGCTTGGAAGTGCCGCCCACCCTGAATCGCGCCACTACCTCGTGTGTATGACAAATGTTCCGGGACGCTTTCAACGTGCGGATCATCCAGTCTATATCTGCACAAACTTTATATTGTAAATCATACAACGGGCTTAAACTGCGTCGGATCACATATGCCTGATGCGACACCACCATGCCATGTTTCAGACTTTTCCAGGTGAGCTGATCCGGCACCTGGTGCGGCGTTTGCGTTGATCGCAACCCAACATCCACCCCGTTTTCATCCATGAACATAGCCTCTCCGTAATATACATCTGCGTCGGCGCAGGTAGCAAACATTTTACGGACTACATCGGCATCTGCCAGTACATCATCGGCATTCAGAAACAACAGGTAATCGCCTGTAGCCAGCTGCATGCCTTTATTCATGGCATCATACAGGCCCTTGTCTTTTTCAGAAACAATGGTAGCAATACGGGAACGGTATTTTTCAATCACACCCATGGTATTGTCTTTGGACGCGCCATCCACAATAATGTATTCAATCTGCGGATACGTTTGCGACAGCACACTTTGAATGGTGCTTTCGATGAATTTTTCCGCATTAAAACATACGGTAATAATGCTCAATACCGGGTTCGCTGGTCTGTTCATGTAAATAATTATAGTGGTTCCTTTATCACGGATTGAAACAACTCATAATACTGTGCTGCCACCACCTTCATGCCAAAATGCTGCTCCACATAGGTTCTGGCCTGTTTACCAAACTGCCGGCAGGTGGCCGGATCGTTCAGCAAAGACAAAGTTTGCGCGGCAAATTGTTCTTCCTGTCCCGGTGCAATTACATAACCTGTTTCCCCATCCTTTACTATTTCCCTGCAACCGCCTACATCAAAAGTAATACAAACCGTTTCGCAGCTGCCGGCTTCTATTAACACATTAGGCAGGTTATCTGCTTTGGTGGGATAAACGAAAACATCGCTTGCGCTATAGCACTGTATCATTTTTTGCGTATCCTTTACATAACCAGTATACACGCATTCCAGGTGTTTAAAAGTGCCCGGTAAACGATCCTTGCCTATCATAAGCAAATATACTTTGCGGTCCAGCTGTTCATCCAGCAGGTGCAAAATACGCAGTAGTGAAGCGCCGCCCTTAAACTCACTGTTAAACAGGCGTTCAGACACGAAGCTAATCACGGGCGCATCGGCAGGTAACCCCAATGCCTGTCTGGACAAGGCTTTATCCTGTGGCTGGAAGTACGCTGTGTCAATGGGATTGGGAATATGATACAGCGGCTCTTCCCTCGTAAGCGGACTTTCCATGGTCATATCATATAACCATTCAGAAGGCGATACAATATGCAGATCACTGGCAGCGTATAGCCGTTGCTTTCTGCGCATCAGGTAATTACCGGTAGGCAATCCCATAGAGGGGGCATGCTTATGCTCCGATTTGCCTGCCCTGCCCGATTTCCAGGCCGTATCGCCAAAAGTATGAGCCGCATTACCGGTCAATGCCCACATATCATGCAGCGTCCATACAATGGGCGCTACCACAGATAAACGCGGTAATAACGTGGTGTCAAAATAGCCACCGTGAATATTATGTAAACTGATCACATCCGGTTTAAACGCATGCGCCGCACGCATAATCGCCGGAGAAGAAAAGGGAAAATAGAGGTATTGTAATCCAATCCTGTTGCTGAGTACATTCAGCCCTCTTTCTATCACGTTGCGCACCATACCGGGCCGGGTCACCGTTACATCTGCCGATGCCTCATGGGTACCCACCACAAAATGATTCTGCGTATGATAATACTGCGAGAGCCCTGCCGCTATTCGTTGTGCCGCAATAGCAGCACCACCGCTGTTCTCATATTTATTGATAAAAAGTATTCTCACCCGCTAGTATTTAAAGAACTGTTGCATATGCCGACGAAACACGTCGATAGGCCAGTCACGCACCAGGATACGCGGCAATGCATACGGATTGCTCCAGGTATGTACCTGCCCGTAGTAATTGGCTGTTACCAGCTGTAAACCCAGTGCCTTACAGGCTTTTATACTGTCTGCGTTGTAATAGCGTTTGCTACCCAAAAATTTCCGGCCACCAAAAGGATAGGAAAAATGTTCCTGCGGCGTACCCAACGCCCCTTCCAGTATTTCTTTAGACATCCCTATTTCGGTATACTGCTCTTCATAGCTCAGCATGCCTACGGCAGGATGCCGGTGGGTATGACAACCAATCGTAGCATAGTTGGCGCCACCCATGGCCTTTACTTCCTCCCAGGTCATAAGCCGGTGCGAAGCCCGTCCGTTGGCATCTTTGCCGGACCACTCATATAATTGTTCCATCGCCGATTCAATCATGGCCGGCTTGCAAAAACGCAGCACCTGCTGCAGGGCATAATACGTTTGCCGTATAGCCGTGAGCGTTCCCGTAGCATATTGCCAGGACTGACCATTGATCGTAATATGTAATTCAGGTGGCAGATTCCCATCGGTCAGCAGTATGCGTTCCAGGTCATCCCACCATAACTCGTAGTTCGTATTAATCTTCGATGTGGTAATATAAAACAAGGCAGGTACCTCATGTTTGGTTAACAACGGTAATGCCTCGTGATAATTATCCGCATAGCCATCGTCAAACGTTATAAACACGGACCTTTCCGGGAAAGGCTTTTTATTTTTTACATGATATAAAAAACGATCAGCATCCAATACATGGTAGTCGGATGCCAGATGGGTGAGCTGTGCATTGAAATTGGCGGGGGTAACAGACAGTTCCTGTGGGTCCTGCTGCAGGGTGGTCACGCGGTGATACAATAAAACGACCGCCGGACGCTGCACTTTGTTAGCCACATAGTGCATGACTGAAAATACTTTTTGACTCACGTTTCCCATCAGATAGTGCTACATTTTATCGTGTTACGCCTTTACGGCCCTCACAGCAATGATAATCGGATAGACCGGATCCTGATAATTTAATTCTTCCGGTAATAATTCCTCCGCTGAAATCCCCTGTAGAATAGCAGTGCAGGTGAGTACATTACCGTAAGAAATGATCTCAATATTTGCTTCCCCAAAAATTTCACCAAATACTTTGGCCGCCGATTGCGCGGTAAAGCGCCAATAGTCGCCCCAGCGCTGCTGATCATAAGCCGATATCTGGGTGGCGCCGGCCAGTGTAGCCAGCAATACACCACCCGGCTTTAACAGGTGATGCGCCCCTTCAATAGCGGTTTTAAAATCGTAAATGAAGTTAAAGGTCTGCGTACATATGAAGCAGTCAATTTTATCCGCAGGCAAGGAAGTCTTATCCGTCAGGTCACCAATGATAGTGACGTGCGCGCCTGCCTGTACATGCAGCACTTCAAAATGACTGACCTGCGCTCCAAATTGCTTTGAATAACTGCTCTCTGCTATTTCCAGTACATGACCATGAATATCTGCCCGGTATGCATCCAGAAAGGCAGCGATGTAATGACGGTCTACTGGTGTGCCCCTGTTCCATCCAAAAGAAGGAGACACCGGTTGCAGCTTTCTCAAATTATCCCAGGATACCGGCGAAATCACGTCCCGCTTTACTTTTCTGAATATGTTCCGAATTACTTTAAGCATGGCCAGTTATTTTTCTCCAGTATTGTGTAAGCCTGTTTTTAATCTTTGCGGAAATAGTCATGCCGGCATTATCCCGCAGGAACCTGGCAAACACTTTTTCCATGAGCAGGTTATTCTCTACCGGGATATCTCCTACCGGCACAGGTGCCTGATATATCTCTGTATATAACCAATCTATTTCATTATAATGATGCGTAGCAGCTGCTACGTTACCATCGTGTCTGACAAGCGATTTTACGGGGTACAACGTAAGCATGTCGTACAGATAGGCAGTAGCCCTCCAGCGGATCGCCCAGGAGCTTACTTTCCCATTCTTATGCTGATGCAGCATTCTGAAAAAAGGATAAGCTCCCCAGAAATCAAATGCCCGTTTCAACCCTTTCAGTTTTATCAGCTCCATCACTTTATCCGTATCCGGCTCAAATTTATTCCAGGCCCTACTCCAGGTACCCCATCCGAGACTGCCCGGATCATGCACCAGGAACGTAGCCGCGGTATAATCTGCCGGCATCTTAAACGGATACAGATAGCCATGCACCGCTAACAACCTTTTGTCGTCCGCATATTTAGTGAGCGCATCGTTCATATATTTCAGGAAGAAGGGCGACACGGTAAGGTCATCTTCCAAAACAATAATTTTACCATGCTTACCAATAACTTCCGTTACCCCATCAATCACAGATGTAGCCAATCCCTTGTTTTTCTCTGCTTCCAGGATCACTACCTTACCGCACCATTGCTGACTATGCACCACTTCCCGCACCTGTTTTACCAGCTGCAGCTGTTCCGGAGAAGCACCTGCTTTGGCGCCATCACAATACACATACAAGGTGCTTTCTTTCGCTTCCTCATTCCTGCTCAGATGCTGCAAGGTGTTGAGCGTCAAATCAGGCCGGTTGTATACGAATAATACGATAGGAGCGAATTCCATGATATGAAAAAGTCCTGCGCAGGGCAGATGGTTAAGGTTAAAAAGTAAAAATCGTATAAAATTAACAATAAAACAAATGTGTAGAAAGGGTTACAATCTTCCTCCGCCTGCAAAATATCGCTTCCAGTAAGGCTCTTTCAGATCACTGATCATTACGCCTGCGCTGGTAGATGCATGTACAAATTTATCGTTCTCCAGGTAGATGCCCACATGAGAAATCCGCTTCTTGTGAATCCTGAAAAACACCAGGTCACCTTCATGCAAATCACGTACAGGTAATCTTTTCACCTGTGTATAAAGATCGGTGGAATTGCCGGAGAGCCCCAGCTGAAACACCGCATTCATCAACGTATTTACAAACCCGGAACAATCAATGCCGGACCTGGTTTTCCCTCCCAAACGATAAGGAGTGCCCCACCATTCTTCAATAAAACTGTACAACTTCTGATTCAATACATCTTCCACAGGAACATCCAGTAACTGTGCATATTTAAATTGCCAGCTCTGTGCATTTTCCAGGTTGGCACTGCCCCTGGTAATGTTTCTGCTGATGCTGACATCTTTATTGTTATAATTACTACTGCTGCCCGAACGACGATTAGTGGCAATGCCATCTATAAATTCAATAGGTCTGTTGTTAGCGGTGGCAGCTGTTGTGGTGGATTTTTTACTGTTGGTACTTTTCTTAAGTGATGCGCAGGAACTAAGTGACAATGCACAAATCGATAACTTCACAAATAGATGTCCCTTTACTCTGATCATAATCGTCTGGCTAAATTTTCGCTAAAATACAAATATATAGGTAATTACGAATTACAATATTGCGAGAAGCGGAGGTGGGCGCCTTCGGCGCCTGTCTTTGTTCAGGATTTGGATGATTATGATGATTGTACTGATTTTATCCTTTTCTGATAAATATCTTTATCATTTATATAAATAGGTTCACAAAAGAGACAAGCATCTGTAAAAAAAAATAAAATCAAAAAATCATCATAATCATCCAAATCCTGGACAAAGACAAGCGCCGAAGGCGCTCCCCTCCCCCTCCTTCAAACTCTAAATTCCAAAATCCGAAAATGATCTTTACTTTTGTCGTTTGACGAAATAGATTAGCAGATGAACTTTTCCCACTTACACGTACATACGCAATACTCATTACTGGATGGTGCCGCCGACATCAAATCGCTGTATAAAAAGGCGATGTCTTCCAATCAGCCTGCATTGGCGATTACAGACCATGGTAATATGTTTGGCGCATTTCAGTTTGTGGCGGAAGCTTATAATAATAAGTTAAATCCAGGCGATCCGAAAGATAAAAGACTAAAAGTAAAACCCATTGTAGGCTGCGAATTTTACGTGGTGGAAAACCGCCATAAACGTGCGTTTACAAGGGAAGAAAAAGATGTACGTTATCACCAGGTATTACTGGCCAAAGACGATGAAGGTTATCGCAATCTCATCAAACTCTGTTCCCTCGGATATATGGAAGGCCTCTATGGTAAATATCCACGTATCGATAAGGAACTGGTACTGCAATATCACAAGGGACTGATTGCTACTACCTGCTGCCTCGGTGCTTCTGTTCCCCGCATCATCCTCCGCAAAGGAGAAGAAGAAGGAGAGAAAGAATTCCGCTGGTGGCTGGATATTTTTGGAGAAGATTTTTATGTAGAACTGCAACGCCACGGTATTCCGGAGCAGGAACAGGTAAATGTAGTATTACTGCGCTTTGCGGAGAAATACAATGTAAAAGTAATCGCCTCCAACGATTCCCACTACGTAGATCAGGCAGATGCCAACGCACACGATATCCTGCTTTGTATCAACACCGGCGAAAAGAAAAGCACGCCTACCAATAAAGATTTTTCGGACGATGACTCCGCCGGTCCAAAGAACAGGCGCTTCGCTTTTTATAACGACCAGTTCTATTTCAAGACGACGGAAGAAATGACCAAATTGTTTCATGATCTTCCGCAGGCCATTGACAATACCAACGAAATTGTAGATAAAGTGCAGCTGCTGGATCTCAAAAGAGATATCCTCCTGCCCAACTTCCCGATCCCAAGAGAATTCATCACCCAGGACCAGTACCTGCGCCACATCACCTACGAAGGTGCCCGCAACCGGTACCAGGAAATGACCGCCGATATTGAAGAACGTATCAACTTTGAATTACAGGTAATCGAAAACATGGGTTTTGCCGGTTACTTCCTCATTGTGGCCGACTTCATCAAGGCCGGACGTGAACTGGGCGTATTCATAGGCCCCGGACGTGGTTCCGCTGCCGGCTCGGCAGTGGCCTACTGTATCGGTATTACCAATATAGATCCCATTAAATATAACCTGCTGTTTGAGCGTTTCCTGAATCCGGAACGTAAGAGCATGCCCGATATTGATACGGACTTCGATGATGAAGGCCGTCAGAAAGTAATTGACTACGTAGTACAGAAATACGGCCGTAACCAGGTGGCGCAAATCATCACCTATGGTACCATGGCAGCCAAGATGAGTATCAAGGACGTGGCCCGCGTAATGGACCTTCCACTCGTGGAATCCAATATCCTGGCCAAGATGGTACCAGACAAGCCCGGTATTCAGCTGGACCGTATCTTCAACGCACCACTCGAAGGAGAAAAAAGCCTGGCCGATAAAGAAGGTCTCGCTGGTGAAGACATTGAAAACGTAAAAAAACTGCGGGAACTCATCAAAGGAGATGACCTGCAGGGGGAAGTACTCCGCGAAGCCTGTGTACTCGAAGGCTCCGTGCGGAACACCGGTATCCACGCGGCAGGCATCATCATTGCCCCGCAGGACCTGTACGATCTCATTCCCGTATCTACCGCGAAAGACTCCGACCTGCTGGTAACACAGTTTGAAGGAAGCATCATCGAGTCCGCCGGTGTTATCAAGATGGACTTTTTGGGGCTGAAAACCCTGACCATCATCAAAGGTGCGCTGGAACTCATCCGCCAGAACCATGGCATCACCATCGAAATAGATAATATTCCGCTGGACGATGCCAAAACATATGACCTGTACCAGAAAGGGGAAACCAACGCCACGTTCCAGTTCGAGTCGCCTGGTATGCAGAAGTACCTGCGCGAACTGAAACCGGATAGGTTCGATGACCTCATTGCGATGAACGCCTTGTACCGCCCGGGACCACTGGAGTATATCCCGTCCTTTATCCGTCGTAAACACGGACTGGAGCCGGTACAATACGATATCGCCGAAATGGAGGAATACCTCAACGATACCTATGGGATCACGGTATACCAGGAACAGGTGATGTTGCTGAGCCAGAAACTGGCAGGCTTCTCCAAAGGTGATGCGGATGTACTCCGTAAAGCCATGGGTAAAAAACAGATCGCGGTACTGAATAAGATGAAGGCGCAATTCATGGAAGGCTGCGCCAAAAATGGCCACGATCCTAAAGTATGCGAAAAAGTATGGACCGACTGGGAAGCCTTCGCCTCCTACGCCTTCAATAAATCCCACTCTACCTGTTATGCTTTCGTAGCCTACCAGACCGCTTACCTGAAAGCCCACTACCCTTCTGAATATATGGCTGCTGTACTGAACTGCGCCAGCAATATTGAAAAGATCACCTTCTTCATGGAAGAATCCAAACGCATGGGCATCGATGTATTGCCGCCCGATGTGAATGAATCTTTCAAAGGTTTTGCGGTGAACAAGCAAGGCCAGGTCCGCTTCGGACTTGGAGGACTGAAAGGTGTGGGTGAGGCCGCTATCGAAAACCTGCTGGAAGAGCGGAGAAAAGAGGGCCCTTTCAAAAATATCTTCGACTTTATCAAACGCGTAAACCAACGCGCTGTTAATAAAAAGTCACTGGAAGCCATGGTGATGTCCGGGGCTTTCGACAGCTTCCCGGAACTGCACCGGGCACAATACTTCCACAAACCGGAAGGGGAAGCCCTCACCGGCCTCGATAAAATTGTGAAATTCGGTCAGCAGGTAACTGCCGGCTCCTCCAATATGGGCAGCCTCTTTGGCGCCGATGATATGCCGGACGTGGAACCACCCAAGATTCCACCCTGCGATCAATGGCCACTGATCATGAAGCTGAACAACGAAAGAGATATCACCGGGATCTACATCTCCGGACATCCACTCGATGATTATCGCTTCGAAATGAAACACTACCACATGAACTCCGTACAGGAGCTGGTAGAATACCAAACAGAAATAGCCCAGCCCGGAGGCAGCGGAGGCCGCTCCAGGGAACGCAATTTCAGACTGGCAGTGTATATCACCAATGCCCAGGAGAGAATTTCCCGCAACAACCGGCAGTTTGGGGTCATGACCATCGAAGATTACACCGGCAAATTTGAATTCGCCCTGTGGAGCGAAGACTTTATCCGCTTTGCCCCCTACCTGAAACCGGGACTTTGCCTGTTTATCAATGGAGGCTTCAAGTCTAAACGTTTCAATGACAACGAATATGAGTTTAAAGTAAGCGGGATCCAACTGCTGCAGGAGGTAAAGAAAACACATACCAAACAGGTATATCTCAATACAATGCCCAAGTGTATCAACAAACAAACCGTTGATTTCCTGGTAGACAATGTAAACCGCTTCCCGGGCAATAGCGTCCTGCACGTACACCTGACTGACCGGGATGACCAGACACAGGCAAAATTGCATACTTTCAACCGTAATATTGAGATGAATGACGAGTTGGCGGGCTTCCTGCATAAACAGCCGGATATTGATGTCTATATCGAGATTATCAATAAGTAGGATGCCAAAAATGCAGTAATTTGCACTCGGATCAAGATTTGATCATAAGATAACACGAATCAGAAAATCAAAACAATCGTTAAATAAAACATTTTAAATCACAGAATATGGCTTTAGAAATCACTGACGCGAACTTTGAAACGGAAGTTCTGAATTCCGATAAATTAACTGTTATTGACTTCTGGGCAGAATGGTGTGGCCCTTGTCGCGCTATCGGTCCGGTAATTGAAGAATTGTCTAAAGATTACGCAGGTAAAGTAAATATCGGAAAGGTTAACGTGGATCAGAATCCACAACTGTCTGTAAATTACGGTATCACCAGCATCCCGGCTATCCTTTTCGTGAAAGGTGGCCAGGTAGTTGACAAACAAGTAGGCGCCGTGCCTAAATCCGTACTGGATAAAAAAATACAGGCCAATATGTAATTTTTATAAAAACTGAGTTTAGGAGCGTTCCGGTTTATTCCGGAGCGCTTTTTTTGTCTTACTCAGGATTATACTGATTTAGATGATTTACAGGATTTTTTTATGGATTAGTAAGATTTTAAAAAGATTAGCGAAGATCAACAACCAACAGTATTAATCTTCGCTAATTTTTTAAACCTAAAAAAATCCTGTAAATCATCTAAATCAGTATAATCCTGAGTAAGACAAAATTCGCGTATCTTCATTTGCAAAATCTACTTTTTTGCGTCATAACTTTATTATCCTTCTTACCTTTTTTTCCTGCGCTACTGCTGTGGCACAGCGTAAATGCGGTACAGCCGAAGCCTTACAACAACGGGTAAAAGAAATCCCCCGCCTCCAGGAACTCCTTCAGAAAAATGAAACATTGATGGTGCAGGGACAAAGCCGGCAACGCCTTCGTGCACGCCCGGAAGCCACTCCGGAAATTGTGACCATTCCCGTAGTCGTGCATGTAGTGCTGGATGATACCACCCTCGTCACGGAGGCACAGGTGCAGTCACAACTGGATGTGTTGAACCGCGACTATAACAGTGGCAATCCTGACGTGTCTCAGGTACCTGCCGTGTGGAAGCCATTGATCGGGAATGCAAAGATCTATTTCTGTCTCGCCCAACGAACACCGGAAGATGAACCCTCCAATGGTATGGTGAAAGTGAAAACGGCACCGCGACAAAGTTTCTCTATCAACAACGGCGCTGCCGATGCAAAGTATACTTCCACTGGTGGCTCTCCTGCATGGGACCCGTCCAAATACCTGAATATATGGGTAACCCGTCTTTCCGGTAATTACCTGGGCGTAGCCGCTCCTCCCGGTACCGGCTATCCGCAGGAACAGGAAGGCGTAGTAGTGCAATACACTGCCTTTGGCACCACTGGCAGCGTGAGCGGCGTGTATAACCTTGGGAGAACAGCCACCCATGAAATAGGCCATTATTTTGGTTTAAAACATATTTGGGGAGATGATAACGGCAGCTGTAGTGTAGATGATGGGATCACCGATACGCCGCTACAAGGGGATAATACTTACGGATGCCCTACGTTTCCTAAACTGGATAACTGCAGCAGCAACAGCCCGGGCATTATGTTCATGAACTACATGGATTATACCGATGATGCCTGCATGCACCTTTTTACCGCCGGACAAACAGACCGGATGCGTTTTGTACTGGAAAACATCGTTCCCAGTCTGATGACCTCTGATGGCTGCGTACCGCCATTGCTGGTCAATAACGACGCATCGGTGGCAGGCATCAGCAGTCCCTCCGGTAAAATATGCGACAACCATATTACGCCGGTAGTAGTGCTGCGCAATCGCGGCAGCAATGCGCTGACAGCAGTAACCATCTGGTACCAGTTGAACAGCGGGCCACTCACGTCCTATAAATGGACCGGCAACCTGGCTAGTTTGCAACAAACCAATGTGACCCTGCCGGGTACTGATGTGACCATTAACAGCTATAACCTGAATGCCTATACGCAATCTCCTAACGGACAACCGGATGCCAATGTATCCAACGATACAGCGAATATCCGTTTCCGTTATGAGGCAGAAGCGACACTTCCATTTGCACAGGGCTTTGAAGACGACAGCTTTCCGCCTCCGGGCTGGGACCTCTATAATCCCGACCACAGCTTTACCTGGGAGCGTTCCCGCGATGTAGGTAAAGGCAGTAATGCTTCCGCCCTGATCCGGAACCTGGGCTATAATACCAACGACCAGACCGATGACCTCATTACACCGGTCATTGATCCGCAGGGACATGATTCGGTATTCCTGTTTTTCGATGTGGCTGCTGCTGTATATTCCGACCCGGCTACTACCGGCATTTCCTGGGATACCTTGCAGGTGCTGGTCACTACTGACTGCCGGCAAACCGGCACCATGCTCTACTCCAAATGGGGACCTAACCTGATTACCCGTGCTAAACCTATCCAGACAGAATTCGTTCCGCTGGCCAGTGAATGGCGCCGGGATTCGGTGGATCTGACCGCTATTTCACATCAAGGAAAATTTCAGGTAGCATTCAGAAATGTCTCAAATTCAGAGAATAATATCTATATAGATAATATAAATATTGTCACGAAAGATGTCAACCCGCTGCTGCGGGAAAAGGGCGTTTTAGTCAACCCTAACCCCACCACCGGTGTTTTCTGGGTAACATTTTACCAGGTACCGGAAGACCTGTTGCAGGTATCTGTTTACAACGCAGCGGGGCAGTTCCTGATGAGCCGGGCAGCAGCAGAAATGAGTGCAGGCAACCGGCTTACCTTTAATTTGGTAAATGAGCCAAATGGTGTTTATTTTGTAAAATTAATTTACAGGAACAGGGCCAACACCATTAAATTAATGAAAGTAAGATGACGATGAGACAAGATATTCCGGCTGTTCAAATGCTTCTTCAGCAAGCCAACTTAGATGCAGAATTGAAGCGCATTGCAGAAAAGATCCTTCAACAGGAAAGAATTACACCCGACGAGGGGCTAATCTTATTTGAGAAAGGCGATATCGGCCTTTTGGGAGCTTTAGCCAATCATGTGCGGGAGCGAATGCACGGTGACAAGACTTACTTCAACCGTAACTTTCACATAGAACCTACCAACGTTTGCGTCTTTACCTGCCACTTCTGCTCCTATTCCCGTCTGTATAAAAACAGGGAAGATGGATGGGAACTGAGTATAGATCAGATGATGGACATCGTTAAAAAATACGATAACCAACCCGTTACCGAAGTACATATAGTAGGCGGCGTACATCCTAAAATGCAGCTGGACTTTTTCGTGGAACTGATCAAACAAATCAGGGCCCATCGTCCGGACCTGCACATCAAAGGCTTTACTGCCGTGGAATTGGATTATATGTTCCGCAAAGCTAAAGTAAGTGTAGACGAAGGCATGCGCATTCTCAATGAAGCCGGCCTGCAATCTATGCCTGGCGGCGGCGCAGAAATCTTCGCACCGGAAGTACGTGCTAAAATATGCCACGATAAAGTAGATGCCGACGGATGGCTGGCCATTCACAAAGCAGCTCACCTCCGTGGTATGCACACCAACGCAACAATGTTGTACGGCCACGTGGAATCCTTTGCAGACCGCATCGATCACATGGAACGCTTACGCTCCCTGCAGGATGAAACCGGTGGCTTCAATACTTTCATTCCACTGAAGTTCCGCAATAAAGGCAATGATATGTCTGATATTGCAGAAAGCTCCATCGTGGAAGACCTCAGACTGTACGCGATTGCCCGTTTATACATGGACAACTTCCCCCACCTGAAAGCCTACTGGCCTATGCTGGGAAGAAATACCGCACAACTGACCCTCTCTTTCGGTGTAAATGACCTGGATGGCACTATCGACGATACCACCAAGATATATTCTATGGCTGGTTCCGAAGAACAAAATCCATCTATGAACACCGCCCAGCTGGCCATGCTCATTAAACAAGCCGGCAGAAGACCTGTAGAAAGAGATACCGTTTACAACGAAATAAAAGATTACACTGAAGTAGTTTTTTCTGATGAAGAATTACTGACCAAATAGTACTTCTATCTTATGCAACTACACCTGAAATGTGTACTGATCGCCAGTTTATATGCAGCCGGCTGTCACCAGAATACAGGCAACAATAACAGCAATGCGGTGGATACCAGCACGGTAACCACCACAGAAGCAGCGACAGAAACGTCCAATGGCACCGCTTTTAAAAAGCAGGGCACCCTGGCTTTTCTGTCAAAATCCGGTGCCGATACCCTGCGTAAAATTGATATACAACTGGCCCAAACAGACGAACAACGTAGTGATGGACTCATGTATCGTAAATCAATGACAGATGAACAGGGCATGCTCTTTATTTTTCCGGATATGGAAGAACGCGCCTTCTGGATGAAAAACACCTACATCTCCCTGGATATTATCTACATTGATGATAACATGGAAATAGTGTCCGTTCAGAAATATGCTACCCCGCTGTCGGAAGAGAGCTTACCTTCCTACAAGAAAGCGAAATATGTGCTGGAGGTAAACGGAGGATTCTGCGATAAGTATCACATCGCTTACGGCGATAAGATAGCGTACCAATAGGAAAGCAGAAGGCATAAAGCATAAAGCAAAAAGCTATTGAAGCGAATGAACTAAGCGAGTAATATTTTTCGCCCTGTTCATTCGCTTCAATAGCTTTTTGCTTTATGCTTTACGCCTTCTGCTCACCAACGATCGCTGGCCCCACGCTCAAAACACGCAGCTGCGTTTTTCCGGCAGGGACTTCCCAGTCAATCACATCGCCGGTACGGTAACCTAATAAGGCAGTGCCTATGGGCGACAGAATCGATAATTTACCTTCCTGTAAATTGCTCATCGCCGGTAATACCAGCTGTACACTCCGTACGGTGCCGCTACGCTCATCTCTGAACTGCAACGTTGAATTTACCTGTACTACGTCGTCAGGTACCTTACCCTTTTTAACCACTGCCCGCTCCAGCTCTTCTTTCAGCTTGTCGGTAGCAGGTGCTTCGTAGCACAGGGTTTTAAGGATTTCGTAATCATGTAGGGACACAATAATCTGTTTCTTTTTCATGATGAACGTTTTTATAAATGGATAAAGCTGTTGGCTTCTAATAGCTAACAGCAGCTTCGGCAAAGCCTTAGCTCTTCGCTTCTAATAGCTGATAGCTAACAGCTAATGGCTGTTTCGGTGCATATATTTCTTCGTAAGATCGTATATCCGTTCTGGTTACTCTTCTGTATAAAGCGGCAGGACTCACCTTCTCTGCCGAAGCAAAGCCGCAGGCGCCCATCAGCTCTGCCAGTGCTGCAATGGTGTTACGATGGTAGTTAGCCACGCGTACCCGTTTATCGGCCACATTCACGCCCTGGTAAAGCGTAGGCTCCTGGGTAGCCACACCTACCGGGCAGCTGCCGCTATCGCATTGCAATGCCTGGATACAGCCTAAAGCCAGCATCATGCCACGGGCACTATAACAGGCGTCTGCCCCCATGGCCAATACCTTCATGATGTCAAAGCCGGTAATAACTTTACCACTGGCCATAATGCGGACATGCTGTTTCAGCTTGTAATGCCGCAGCAGGTTGATCACCAGCGCCAGTGCATCATACAAAGGCATCCCGATGGAGTCGGTAAATTCCAGCGGCGCCGCACCAGTACCACCTTCTGCACCGTCTACTGTGATAAAGTCAGGATAAATACCTGTGTTTACCATGGCCATGCAAATACGCTCAAACTCATCAGCACGGCCTATGCACAGCTTAAACCCGACTGGCTTGCCGCCGGAAAGCTGACGCAGCTGCTGTATAAAAGCCAGCATTTCATATTCATTGGTGAAGGCCGTATGCGCGGCGGGCGATAATACACTAACACCCGCTTTTACATTACGGATGGCCGCAATTTCAGGTGTATTTTTAGCAGCAGGCAACACCCCACCCTTACCGGGTTTGGCACCCTGACTCAGTTTCAGCTCAATCATTTTCACAGACGGCGCAGCGGCCGCAGTGGTAAATGTTTCCGGAGAAAAATTACCTTTTTCATCACGACAACCAAAATAACCGGTACCTATCTGCCAGATCAGGTCGCCCCCATGCTGCAAATGGTAAGGACTAATCCCTCCTTCGCCGGTATTATGGGCAAAACCGCCTATCTGGGCGCCTCCGTTCAGGGAAGCAATGGCCGTTTTACTCAAGGCGCCATAACTCATGGCGCTCACATTGAGTAAACTGGCACTATAAGGATGATCACATTGTGCATTGCCGATGTTGACTCTTAGGTCTTCCGCTTTTACTTTGGTTGGAAACGCTGTATGGGCGGCCCATTCGTAGCCCGGCTCATACATGTTATCCAATGCGCCGAAAGCAACGGTTTGTTTCACATCTTTGGCGCGCTGATACACCACCGCACGCTGACGACGGCTAAACGGTCTTCCATCTGTATCTGATTCAAAAAAGTACTGGCGCATTTCCGGCCTGATCTGCTCCAACAGGTAACGCAAACGTCCCAGCAATGGGTAGTTGCGCAACAAAGCATGTTTTCCTTGCAGCCGGTCGTACAATGTCAGCAAGGTAATTCCCACTGCCACCGGCAACAGAAACCATCCTGTTAAATATCCACGATAAAGGCTTGCAGCGACACTCGCATCCAGCAACAGGCATAAAAAATAAACTGCCCATCGTGCTATCCGATGATTCATAAAACTGTTTTTATAAGATTGTTTTGGAAAATACTAACGGAATAAAACTACATAGGTAGTCATCCCCCCGGGTACAACGCTTTATAAACTAAAAGTTGCCCGGGATTAAGTGTTGAAGTCTTTAGGACAGGATAAGAACGGCAACAGGAACCCGCAAGTGCGTTTGAACGCAAGGGCTGTGTTTTGAAAGAGTAATATGGTAGTTGCCGGATTCAATTAATAATTAATTGTAATCCGGCAAATATAAGACTTTTATTTCCAACAAACTATCAATTCGACAATTCCGGTGCCGTGAATGGCTTCTGACGACCCGTATTAGCCTTACGCACCTGCTGTATATCAGCAGCAGTGACTTTATCGGCTTTGTTTTTCCAGGCGCTGCGCAGGAAGGTCAGCAGCTGTGCAATGTCTGCATCGC
>NZ_DATCVJ010000453.1:0-3627 GCF_036566945.1 Chitinophaga sp.
TGCAGCTGGATGCAGCATTTGATCCGATACAATACCCGGCAGATCAGTTTGAAATGCACGCGGTAATGGAACAGGTAACCGCCCATTTTGTGTTGGGAATTGCCACGATCAAGGGACATAAACTGGCCAACCAGTATCTACAAATAAAAGAAGAAGAATAAAGTACTACGCTAACTGATTTAATTTATGAAGCGATTAAAGTTGACGCTTGTCCTCCTCCTGGGGATAGGGGTGTATAACGGCTATGCCCAAACGCAGCTGACCTTACAGGAAGCATTGAAGTTTGCATTAAGTAATAATAAGCAATTGGCTAAAACCAGAATGGACGAAGAAATGGGTAAGTATAAAACCCAGGAAGTCCGCTCCCAGGCTTTGCCACAGCTGAATGGTAATGCCTCTTACACAGATAACCTGATGCTGCAGAAATCACTTATTCCGGGCGCTGTATTTGGTAAACCACCTGATAGTTCTATCCTGGTAGCTTTTGGTGTTAAATACAACGCCACTGTTGGCGCAGAACTGAACCAACAAATCTTTAACAAGGCAGTATTTACCGGTCTGAAAGCAGCGCAAGCAGGAGAAGAATATTATAAAATCCAAACAGAGCAGTCTGTTGAAAACGTGATCTATAACGTATCTCAGCTTTATTATCAGTTGCTCGTAACACAGGAAAAAGTGATTACAATCAATAGCAATATTGAGAAATTGACGCAACTGGTAAGCGCTACTAAGTCACAGTTTGATAATGGCCTCGCCAAGAAAATTGACCTGGACCGTATCAAAGTGAATCTCACCAACAACCTTACGCAACGTACGCAACTGTTGAACCAGTATGCTACGCAAACCAATAACCTGAAACGGGTAATGGGTATGCCGCTGCAAACCATGTTTTTGCTGCCTCCAGCTTCTCTGAAGGATATTGAAAACAAGGCCTCCGGCGTATTACAGTACGATGATATGAACCTGTCCAACAGAACTGAATATAAATTACTGAAGAAGCAGGAAGAATTACAACTGTTTCAAAAGAAAGCTTATCTCGCAGAATATTATCCATCACTGTCATTGTTTGGAAGATATTCCTACAACGGGATGAGTCAGCAATACGCTTTTTCCAAAGATCCATCCAACTCTACCAGCTGGTTCGGCGCTGCCGCCATCGGCGTATCATTGAAGATACCCATCTTCGATGGTTTTGGCCGTCGCTCCAAAGTAAATCAGCAAAACGTTACCCTGCGTCAGTTAGGTAAACAACTGGAAGACACCGAACTATCACTCAGCGCAGATTATGAAAATGCCAAACTGATGGTGCGGAGCAATTTGTCTACCATCGGCACACAAAAGGAAAATATGGACCTGGCCAACGAAGTATATTATTCTACACAGAATAACTATAAACTCGGTCTGGCTGGTTTAACAGATCTGCTGAATGCAGAAACTTCCCTGGCAGATGCACAGAATAGCTACAACGAAGCCCTGTTACAGTATAAACTGGCAGAGCTGGAAATCATAAAAAGCAAAGGCGGTTTGAAAGACCTCCTAAACTAAACGTATAAACGAAAACAACGATAGAACAATCAAACTATTTGCAGATGAAAAAGTTTATAATCTGGGGCGTAGTGACAATAGGTGCAGTGGTACTGATCATGTGGAAGCTCAACGCTAATAAAAAAGCCAACGAAGCCAAAACTGAATTCGTAAAACAAAGTAATATTGGCGATATCCCAGTGCTGGTGCAGAAAGTAACCCGCAATGATTTTTCACAGGGCTTCCTGGCCAACGGTAACTTTGCGCCTGTTCGGGAACTGTCTTACCTGGCAGAAACTGCCGGACGTATTACCAAATTATTGGTAGATGAAGGTAGCGTAGTAAGACAGGGACAACCGATCGCTTATATCGATGCACAGATCGTAAGCACAGATCTCGAGTCTGCAAAAGCTAACCTCAATCAGCTGAAAGTAGATAAGGAAAGATATGAAAGCGCCTTCCAGACAGGTGGCGTTACACAAAAACAAATGGACGATGCCCGCCTGCAATACGACATCGCTAAAACACGCTACGAGGCCGCCAGCCGCCGTGTGAGCGACACGTATGTGAAAGCGCCTATCTCCGGTATCATCAACAAAAAATATATTGAACAAGGAGCTTACCTCTCTATTGGTAACAAAATGTTCGACATCGTAGATGTATCCCGCCTGAAACTGGCCGTATCTGTACCGGAAGGCCAGGTGGTAACACTTAAAACCGGCCAGAAAGTAGAAGTTACCAGCAACGTTTTCCCGGAAACAAAATATGAAGGTACCATCACCTTTATTGCTGCCAAAGGCGACAACTCCCTGAACTACCCGGTGGAAATGGAAGTAAGCAATGTAGAGGGCAAAGACCTGAAAGCAGGCATGTACGGTACTGCACACTTCGTAGATCCTAAAGCGGATAAAACTATTTTCATTGCCCGCACCGCTTTTGTTGGTGGTGTAAACAGCAACGAAATATATATCATGGAAGGTAACGTAGCGAAGAAACGCAAAGTGGTAGCCGGTCGTATTATTGGCGACCAGGTAGAAGTACGGGAAGGGCTGAACGAAGGTGATGTAGTGATTACCAGCGGTCAGATTAACCTGACAGAAGGCGCCACTGTAGCGGTTCAAACCGCCGCCAAGTAAGCGAGGAAAATGTATCTGGTGTTTGAACAAATTTTTGCAACATGAAGATTACTGAAGTATCGATAAAACGACCTACGATTGTGGTGGTGGTATTTACCATCCTCACCCTGTTGGGCGTGATGAGTTATAAATCGCTGAACTACGAGCTGTTGCCAAAGTTCAGTTCCCCGATTGTTACCATTGCTACTATTTACCCGGGAGCTTCTCCCAACGAGGTAGAAAGTAGTGTTACCAAAAAGATTGAAGATGCGATTGCCT
Source organism: Chitinophaga sp. (assembly GCF_036566945.1). Lineage (GTDB taxonomy): Bacteria > Bacteroidota > Bacteroidia > Chitinophagales > Chitinophagaceae > Chitinophaga. The sequence goes on from NZ_DATCVJ010000453.1 coordinate 2,919, forward strand.
CTATGGAGAAGATCAAAAAGATCACTTCCAAATCCTCTGAAAGTCTTTCTGTTATTACCGTTGAGCTGAATAACGACGCCGATGTGGATATTGCATTGCAGGATGCACAACGTAAGGTAAACGCCATCCTGGCGGACTTACCGGGCGATGCGAAACCCCCTTCTCTCAACAAATTCTCACTGGATGACTTACCGATCATGACGTTGTCTGCCACCGCTAAAATGGACGACAAGCAGTTTTATGACCTGGTAGATAAAAAGCTGCAACCTTTATTGTCCCGTTTACCGGGTGTGGCGCAGGTATCGCTGATTGGCGGCCAGGAACGCGAAATACAGGTGAACGTAGATCCGAAGAAACTGCAGGCATTTAATTTGTCCATTCTGCAGCTGCGTCAGCTGATCACGAACGCCAACCTGGATTTTCCAACCGGTAAAGTGAAAACAGCTAATGAGCAGATCCTGATCCGTTTGGCAGGTAAATACAAAAACGTAGATCAGCTCCGCAACCTGGTGCTGAAAACAACGGAAAACGGCACACAGGTGCGTTTAACAGACGTAGCCGATGTACAGGATGCCCAGAAAGATGCGGACCGTATTGCCCGCGTAGATGGCGTGAGCTCCATTGCATTACAGGTACAGAAACAAACGGATGCCAACGCGGTAACCGTGAGTGAGGAAATGAAAAAGGCAATCGGCAAAATTGAAAAAGA
>NZ_DATCVJ010000454.1:0-3554 GCF_036566945.1 Chitinophaga sp.
TGGAATTTAGGCGCAATGCTGATCGCTCCGATAGGGAAACCATTACCCATACCCTTTGCCATGCTGTAGATATCTGCATTAATACCGGCAAAATCATGTGAGTAGAATTTACCGCTTCTGCCATAACCACATTGCACAGCGTCTGCAATAAATACAGCATTGTGTTCATCACACAATGTTCTGATCTTACGCAGGAAAGATTCGCTGGCTACATTGATACCACCTACACCCTGTATACCTTCAATGATCACAGAAGATACTTCGTGTTGCTGGAAAGCTTGTTCCAGTGCGACTTCATCTTCCCATGGTAAAAATACTACGTTGTCTGTTTCATTTACCGGTGCTACTATTTTCGGATTATCAGTAGCCGCTACTGCGAGAGAAGTTCTGCCGTGAAATGCTTTCTTAAAAGCAATGATGGTTTTTCTGCCATTGTAAAAAGAAGCCAGTTTCAGGGCATTTTCATTGGCTTCTGCACCGGAGTTACATAAAAACAACTGATAGTCTTCTTTGCCGGAAACCTTGCCCAGCAAAGTCGCCAGCTCTTCCTGTAAAGGCATCTTCACAGAGTTGGAGTAAAAACCAACTTTATGTAACTGGTCGGTGAGGCGTTTCACATAATGTGGATGCGTATGCCCAATAGAGATCACGGCATGTCCGCCGTAGAGATCGAGGTATTGTGTACCCTTGTCGTCCCATACATGGGAGCCCAGGGCTTTTTCTATAATGATATCGTTAACGGGATATACGTCGAATAATTTCATGTCGGCAAAAAATTGAAAATGATAAAAACAGTTAGAACACGATGGACTTTAATTTCAGTCCTGCCGTTTCATCCAGTCCGCACATCAGGTTCATGTTCTGTACAGCCTGACCGGAAGCGCCTTTCAGCAGATTGTCTTCAACAGAATGGATCACCAGTTTATCACCGGTTTTTTCCAGTTGAATCAAACACTTATTGGTGTTGACTACCTGCTTCAGATCGATCTGTTTGTCGCTTACATGCGTAAACGGATGACCGGTGTAAAAGTCTTTATACAGCTTCACAGCCTCCTCCAGTGACAAGTCGGTTTGCATGTAGGACGTTACCCATATTCCTCTTGGGTAATCACCACGTACCGGTACAAAGTTTACCTCACCATGAAAGCCTGGCTGCAACAGCTGCAGGCTTCGTCGTATTTCTTTCAGGTGCTGATGATTCAGCACTTTATAAGTAGAGATATTATTCGCTCTCCAGGTAAAATGGGAAGTCGCCTGCAGGCTTTGTCCCGCACCGGTAGAACCAGTGATACCGGTAGTATGTACTTCTTTCAGCAAACCTGCTTTGGCCAGTGGCAACAGTCCCAATTGAATGCCGGTAGCAAAACAGCCTGGATTGGCAATGTTCTGCGCGGATTTTATCAGGTCCCGCTGCATTTCAGGCAAGCCATATACAAAAGTGCGGTCTTTAACGGTTTCGCCTAAACGAAAATCCTGGCTCAGGTCAATCACTTTCACATGTGCCGCTACATCCGTAGCTTCCAGGAATTTTTTAGATTCTCCATGACCCAGGCAAAGGAACATCACATCAATATCGTTGCTCAGCTCACCGGTAAACAGCTGTTCTGTTTCACCCAGTAAGTCTGCGTGTACGGCATATAAAGGATTGCCCGCATTACTACGGCTATGTACAAACGAAATAGTAACATCCGGGTGATTCAACAAAAGCCGGATCATTTCACCGCCCGTATAACCAGCGCCACCTATGATGGCTGCTTTGATTTTTGGTACTTTCATTCCTTAGTGGATTGTGCTGAAAAAGCTGAAAGCGTAAAGCATAAAGCAAAAAGCTATTGTAGCGATTGATTATGTTATTATGCTGCTTTTTTAGCTCATGATATTCTTAGTGTTTTGATAAAAGCTATTAACATGGCTTTTACCTCGTTTACTTTTTTGTTGAGATCTGCATAGATCGGTTCATTTAAAAATTTCAGGTCAAATGCCAGCAATGCGCAATATTCCACTTCATGTACCGAACCTAAGGCATGATCCAGAAATCTTGCAAAGTCAGCCTCCGTCGACCTACCGCATCCCTCCACAATATTCAGCGGCACGCTATACGCGGCCCTCTTCATCTGACTCCCCAAAGCGTACCTTTCATCTTTCGGTAATTGAATAACCACCTCTTTATACACAAAAGTTGTCATCAGATGTGTCTTCTTCCAAACCTCCAGTTTTTTATAATCTCTCATATAGTCCTCATTTTAAACATTAAAAATGTCTTAAACAGGAACGGACTATACTAAAAATACTCGCTTCATTCTCCTACACAATAGCTTTCAGCTTTATGCCTTCTGCTTTACGCTTTCCTTCACCTGATGCCAGATCATTGTCTGGTTACCAAAAATTTTGCTGAATCCTCTTACATCATCTCCACTCCAGCCGGTGTTCATTTCACCGTACTTACCAAATTTGCTGCTCATCAGATCATAAGGGGAACTGATACCGGTTACCTGGAAACGGTAAGGCATGAGCGTTACAAATACTTCACCGGAAACATTCTCCTGGGTATTTTGCAGGAAGGCTTCAATATCGCGCATTACCGGGTCCATGATCTGACCTTCGTGCATATAGTTACCGTAGAACTGCGCCAGTTGGTCCTTCCAGCTCAGCTGCCATTTTGTTAATACATGTTTTTCCAGTGCATGGTGTGCTTTAATAATCACCATCGGCGCTGCTGCTTCAAAACCTACGCGGCCTTTAATACCAATGATGGTATCACCTACGTGGATATCACGGCCAATCGCAAACGGACCGGCAATGGTTTGCAGATATTGTATCGCTTCAGAAGGATGACCAAATGTTTTGTCATTCACGCCTGTCAGCTCACCTTTTTCAAAAGTTAATTTCACGAGCTCTTCGCCCTGCTTTGTCAGCTGGGTAGGCCAGGCAGCTTCCGGCAACATACCATTGGAAGTCAATGTTTCTTTACCACCAACGGAAGTTCCCCACATGCCCTTGTTGATAGAGTACATGGCTTTTTCAAAATTCACTTCCACCCCTTTTGATTTCAGGTAGGAAATTTCTTCTTCACGGCTCAGTTTCAGATCACGTATAGGCGTGATGATTTCCACACCCGGGATCATGATATGGAATACCATGTCGAAACGCACCTGGTCGTTACCGGCACCGGTACTACCATGTGCTACTGCGTCTGCGCCCACTTCTTTCACATATTCTGCGATGGCCAGTGCCTGACTCATACGCTCTGCACTTACGCTTAGCGGGTAGGTATTATTTTTCAGTACATTACCGAAGATCAGATATTTGATTACGCCATCATAATAAGAACGTATCGCATTAACAGTTTTATGACTTTTAACGCCCAGGCTGTAAGCGCGCTTTTCAATTTCCTGCAGCTCTTCTTCAGAAAAACCACCAGTGTTTACAATCACTGAATGCACTTCATATCCTTTTTCTATCGTCAGATATTTAACGCAATAGGAAGTATCAAGTCCTCCGCTAAATCCCAGTACTACTTTTTTCATTATGACATCTTTTTTTATAATTCCAGT
>NZ_DATCVJ010000455.1:0-14219 GCF_036566945.1 Chitinophaga sp.
TTTACTTATTTTTCTTCCTATTCAGAAATACAGGAGGTTTACCTTAAAGCCATTACCTTTCCTGATGGCAAAATAGAATTCAGTCACAGCAAAAGAGACGATATGGAACCCGTTGTAAATACAGCAGCTTCATATCCCTTAAAACTCGACAACATAAGTATATATTCCAAAGAGGATGGAGCTTATGTATTTCAAAGAAAATTCGACCTGTCTTATAATTATTTCGATGGAACTGATTATTTAACCAAGCGGCTAAAGCTCGTTTCTGTTACCGAAACTAATGGCCTTAAACCCAAGTCGCCTTACGTATTTACCTATAACGCACTTCCATTGCCGGCCAAAGATAGTAAGGCAATAGATCATTGGGGGTTTTATAATGGGGCCAGGAATGACGATTTAAGAGAAAACACCAACAATGGTGATCATATGGCTAAAGGGACTTTAGTTCCACCTATTTCAATTAAACGTTTTGGCACCAATGAAGATGTTGATTTCGTGGGGGCCGACAGGGAGCCTAATCCTCAGTACTCCCAAGCCGCCATCCTTCAGAAAATCACCTACCCTACAGGAGGAAGTACCAGTTTTGAATATGAGCAGAACAACTATTATTCGCCGGAAACCATCATCAGAAGGTATGAAAATACTGTACCCCTGCACAAGAAAGGACCACAATCATCTGTTATTGAATTACAACCAAACGAAGCGTTGATAACTCTTGATTCTATCAGAACAATCGAAGTTCAATCGCATTGGGCTTGTATGGATAATACCTGCATGACCGTTGATAATGGAGAGATTGAATTTGATGCAGCAGAAGTATATAAAATGAATGGCAGCAACCAGGTATTTTTGGGTGGCGTTGGGATCAATATTAATTATTACAACCAGCAAAACGCTGACGGCCTGGGAACATTTACCTTAAATCCAGGAATCTACAAAATAAAGGCATTATGCGAAGGACGTTTCTTTAATTGGTTAACGGTTAAATATATAACCAAAGATACCACTATTATTAAGGAGCGATACGGTCCCGGAGTGAGGGTTAAGTCATTGGCCAACTATGATGGCATTAACCATGCAAATGACCAACAAACCAGCTATTCATATCTCACTAAAATTCCTGGCGAAACTAATCTTTATAGCTCAGGGGTACTAATGACCACTCCTCAATACAACTACCTGGGTACCGTTGAGAACTTCTGTACGGCTCCTCCTGAAGCGCCTGTTCACTACGAGGTAATGTCCACGGGGACTGCTGTTTTCCGTGAGTCTTCTTCCATCATGCCAATAAGCGCCTCTGCCCAAGGCGGTCCTTTGGGATATACAATCGTTACAGAAAGCCAATCGCAAAAAGGTAAAACCGTTTACGAATATTTAAACTCTCCCGATGTTATCAACTCACCGGCCCTTCCAAATGTCCCTACAATCGGAAATCCTCAAAATGGGTCGCTAAGGAACCAGTATATTTATTCGACTCAACCTAATGGGCAGAGCAAGCTAGTAAAAAGGATTTCAAGGTCTTATAACATTGATAGTTCAAGAGGTAAAACTGTCCGTGGAGTTAAAATTCCTGAATTAAAGTTTGCTATTTTCCGGCTTAGCGCCAGCTTAAGTACTTATACTTACTCCAACGTAAAGTTTTACGATCTGTATTCCGACTTCACTTACCTTTCAACGGATACCGTAGTTGATTACTCTACTGACAATACAACTGACTCACTTGTCTTTGTAACAAAGTACGAGTATAACCATCCGCAATACTTACAGCTTTCCAGGAAAAGCTATGCTGACAGTAAAAAGCAAACGGTAACTACCAGTTATAAATATCCTTTTGATTATCCGAATGATCCGGTTTACCAATCAATGGTTAATAAGTATATGATAGGGATCAATATTGAAAGTATTGAAGATATTAACGGCAACCATAACAAATCATTCAGGAATAACTTTAGTATCTGGCCAGGAAGTAAACCATTAATATCCAGTACAGAAGAAAAGTATAGCATCGGCAGCTACGTGAAGAGGCTGAATTTTAGCAATTACGATAGCGAAGGAAATATCCTTACCCAATTTAAGAATAATGATATACCGACTTCCTATAAGTGGGGCTATGACAATAACTACCCGGTTGTTGAGATTGCAGACGCAAATAGTAACCAATTTTATTACGAGAGCTTTGAATATGGCACTAATAAAGGCATCCTGCAAGCATTTGCAAGAACCGGGAAAATGGTAAAGGCATCAGGATTCCAGGTTAATTTTACTATCCCGGATCAAAAGCAATATATCCTTACCTATTGGTACCGGGTAGGTACAACCGGCCCCTGGATTAGGAAATTTATCAACTATACAGGACCTTCCTACACAATCAATGACGGCAATTATATCGATGAAGTCAGGATTTATCCTAAAGATGCGCTTATGCGCACCTACACTTATGATCCATTATTGGGCATCAGCAGTACCACAAGTGAATCTGATAAAACTGTTTATTTCCTATACGATGGTTATGGTCAATTAAAAGAATCGAGAGACCAGGATAACAAAGTTTTGAAGATTTATGATTACCAGTACCAGAAACCGATAACTCAGTAAACATAAAAAGAGCCTTGTATGTACTTAATATTTATTTTATTATCGTTTTTATTAGTGCGTCCAAATGTCTTCTCTCAAACAGGTAATTCCAGTTTACCAGTCATTTCCTCGTCTCCAACAGCTTTTAATTTGGGTAAATATGGCTTTCAGCTTTGCGAGATTAAAAATAATGAAGGATCAGAATAGGGAAATTATTAGACAGTACGATTATCAATACCAACAATCTATTGTACAGTAAACTCATCTATATAATTTATGAAACAGTTCAAAAAGTTCAGTCTTGTATGTTTGTTTATCCTCGTCAGCAAATTCACTGCGATGGCCCAGGTAACAGGCGCCTTTTGGGTTAAAGGGGATACTTCTAAATTTTATCCGGTCACTTTCGCAGATGGTGGCTGGACCAGCAATGTTGCCACTGAATTAGAAATAGGTCGCTCTAACGTTCATAATGACAGCTGGTGGAGAGGATCTGTAATTGCAAAATTCAGATACCATGTAACTTCCTGGGGGAATGGTTCCAATTTCATTGATGCCGATATCCGACAATACAGTAACGTAGCCAATTTAAACAAGATGATAGCTGGATGGAGAGATGGTACGGGAGCTAATTCAAGTGCCAGGATTATCATCTGGATGCGGGGTAATACTAGTTATAATTACAACGCTAATTATGCTGTTTCTCCTGTTATCTATGATGGAGAGCAGCAGCTGCTTCCATATCAGGAGATTGGTGGACCGGCTCACAGTTTTAAAACAGCCGTGGATAGTTCTGTCAATGTTTATGGATCCACCTACAATAGCTCCGCCTATTTTATTGGTGGTGGAACTAATTATATGGCGGGCAAATTAGCGATAGGAACATTTAATCCCGGCAATTATAAACTTGCAGTGGAAGGTACTATCGGGGCGCGGAGAGTGAAGGTTACCCAAGGAAGTTGGGCTGATTTTGTGTTTTATCCGGATTATAAGTTGCCGTCATTGGAGGAAGTAGAGCAGTTTGTAAAGACCAATCAGCATTTGCCGGAGATACCTTCGGCCAAGGAGGTGGAGAAAGAGGGATTAGATGTTGGAGAAATGAATAAGAAGTTGCTGCAAAAGATCGAAGAGCTGACACTCTATATTATTGAGATAAGGAAAGAAAGTACAGCGCAGCGTGCGGAATTGGAGATGCTAAAAAAAGAGATTAAGAAGAAAGACTAACTGCCTGTCTAGCGTTTCAGTTATAGAGGCCATTGGTAAACCTGTTGAAATTAATATTATGTATAGATTTTATTTGGTGATAATGTTGCTTGGTCTTTCAATAAGACTACAGGCGCAGAAACCGGATGTTACGGTTCGTCCCGCAGCTACCCCTGTTGCCCCGCCAGGAGCATATACAAATCCCGTGATAAACTACGTCCGTACCTGGGAGCCGGCAGCGCCGACTACTGATACATCATACGTAACATCTGCCAGTCGGCTGGTAACAGAAGTACGACAATCCACTCAATATTTTATGGGCTTGGACGGCCATTGCAGTCTGTATCCAAGGCAATGAGCGTGAGCGGAAAAGATCTGGTAGCTCCTGTTGTATATGATGCTTTTGGGAGGGAACAGTTTAAATATCTGCCTTATGTACAGCAAAGTGGTAACACCAGTGATGGTAAGTTTAAAACTGATCCTTTTAATGCGCAAAAGGCTTTTTATCAGAACACTGGTCTTGCACCTGGCGCCCAGGGAGAGAACGTATACTACAGCAGTGTTGATTATGAAGCCTCGCCTTTAAATCGGGTACTTAAATCCTACGCGCCTGGTAATAGCTGGGCAAAGAATGATCCGGCAACAATTGAACGGGGAGGTAACCGGCCCACTGAGGCTCGCTATCAGATTAATACGCTTGCTGATTCCGTGCGGATATGGGATTTCTCAGGCGGTCTCATTATTCCTGTCAGTGGTGCAGGTAAAATTTATGGTGCCGGGCAGTTAATTAAAAATCTCAGTATTGACGAAGTCGGCAACCAGGTGGTTGAATACAAGGACAAAGAAGGCAGGGTAATTTTAAGGAAGGCGCAATTGTCTGCCACGCCCGGAAATGCGCATATGGGTTGGCTGTGTACTTATTATGCTTATGATGATTTAGGTAACCTACGCTTTGTGATTCCTCCCAAGGCGGTAGAGGCGATCATCAGCAATTGGGTGATCAGTAGTGCTATTGCTGCGGAGTTATGCTTTATTTACCGTTATGATGGCCGTAACAGGATGATGATAAAGAAAGTTCCTGGTGCAGACTCCACGGAGATGGTGTATGATATCAGAGACAGGCTGGCTTTTTCCAGGGATGGTAATATGAAAGGTAAAAGCTGGCTGGTGACGTTTTATGATAATCTGAACCGACCTGCGATGACAGCCCTTTATAATGACGCTGCCACCAGGGAGGCACTTCAGGTGTTGATGAATACCGCCACCGGCAACACACAGTCTATACCATATACCTTCCCGGGTACTGCGGATCTGGTCCTCGCATCCTATGATGGTACAACTCCCTTATACCAGGCGGCCAGCAGTATCACATTGGCAGATGGATTCGATACAGGTACCGGCGCATCGGTGACTGCTGAAATCAACCCATCTGTTACACAGGGGGCTACTTCTATTATTGCAACTAACCCGCTACCGGGAATCCCGGCTAATAAATTGACCCCATTAAGTTATACTTACTATGGCGACTACACCTTTGCAGGTAACAGGGGATACGATACGCGGGATATTGCCAAACCACAGGCAGGTAGTAATCTATATGCGGAAGCTTTACCTGCTGGTTCCAGCGGCATGATTAAAGGACTTGTCACCGGTACAAAAGTAAGAGTACTGGGTACTGATCAGTGGCTTACCTCCACCAATTATTACAATGACAAAGGCCGTTTGATTCAGATGCTATCTGATAATATCAGTGGTGGATATGATGTAATGAACAGCTTATATGATTTCAACGGAAAGTTGTTAAGCACCTATCAGCGTCATCGTAATCAACGCAGCGGTGCCGTTCCGCAGGTAACGGTACGCACCATCATGAATTATGATGCTGGTGGACGCCTGATCAGTGTTAAAAAGATGCTCAATGATGATCCGGCGCAGGAAAAGACGTTAGCGGTAAATGAATATGACGAGTTAGGGCAGCTGAAAAAGAAACGTTTAGGCGTTACCGGGGCCAGTACACAACTGGAGACCTTAAATTATGAATACAATATCCGGGGTTGGCTTAAAGCCATCAACAAAGACTTTGTAACGACTGCCAGTGGCTCAGCCAATTGGTTTGGGCAAACTCTCAGCTATGATTATGGGTTTAGTTCGATGCAATACAATGGTAACATAGCCGGCGCAGTCTGGAAAAGCAGAAGTGATACGATTGCGCGGGCATATGGGTTTGTCTACGATAAGACCAACAGACTACTGTCTGCCGACTTTAACCAGGTTAATGCAGGCAGTACCGGCTGGACAAAGAGCCTTAAGGACTTTTCGGTGAGTGGAATATCCTATGATGCGGGTGGTAACATCCAGACTATGAATCAAAAGGGGATGAATGGACTGACCGCACAGACCGTGGATAGCCTGAAGTATGGTTATAATGTGGGCAGTAACAAATTATCCTTTGTAACAGACCGGAAAAACAACGCTCAAAGTGTCCTGGGAGATTTCAAAGAAATTATCAATAATGAGACGGCCGATTACGCCTATGATGCCAACGGTAATCTGACAAAAGATGAAAATAAAAGCATTGCTGTTATAAGGTATAACCACCTGAATTTACCTGATAGTATTGTTATTACGGGGAAAGGAACTATTAAGTACCTGTATGATGCTTCCGGCAATAAATATCGCAAGATTGTTACCGACAACACAGGCGGGGCTGCAAAAATAACAACAACCGATTACGTCAATGGGTTTGTTTATCAGAATGACACGCTGCAGTTTTTGGGCCATGAAGAGGGCCGGGTCCGGACAGTGCTTGCAGCCGGGCAGCCGATGAGTTATGTGTATGATTACTTTGTAAAGGACCACCTGGGTAATGTACGAATGGTACTTACCGAGCAAACTGACTTTACGATGTATGCGGCCACCATGGAAGCTCCGGCTGCTGCTAAGGAAACTGCTTTGTTCAGCAATATCGATAATACCCGGGCCGACAAACCTGCCGGTTATCCAGCAGATGAGAGTGCCGGAGACAATGCGGCGGTAGCAAAGTTAACGGCTACCGGTACTGGTAAGAAAATAGGCCCCTCTATTGTCCTCAAGGTAATGGCAGGAGATACCATTTCTATGAGTGCAAAAGCTTTCTATAAATCTGTTGGGCCTAAGGAAAAAAATGACGTTACACCTTCTGTTGAAAATATGCTCACCGATCTGGTACACGCCTTTAATGGCGGTGGGCCAGGAGAAGAGGCTCACGTGCTAAACGGTGTTGATCAGCAGACACCATTTACCAGTAACTTTTATAACAATGACTACCAACGGTTAAAGGAAAAAGAACCTGATCAGGCCGATCCTGAAAGACCGAAAGCGTATCTTAATTTTGTATTGTTCGATGATCAGTTTAAATTAGTGGATGCCAATAGCGGGGTAAAACAGGTGAAAGCAGAGCCAGATCAACTGCAAACCCTGAGTCAAGATAAGATGGTAGTTGATAAATCTGGTTTCTTATATGTTTATACCAGCAATGAGGGAACCCAGGACGTGTTCTTTGATAATGTCATTTTAGGCGTTAATTCTGGGCCATTACTGGAGGAAACACATTACTATCCGTTTGGGTTGACGATGGCGGGGATTAGTTCGAATGCGCTGAAGGGGGCGAACTACCCGGAGAATAGGCTGAAGTATAATGGGAAGGAGTTGCAGAGTAAGGAGTTCGGAGATGGCTCTGGTCTTGAATTGTATGATTATGGAGCCCGTATGTATGACGTACAGATAGGAAGATGGCATGTTATAGATCCTTTAGTCGATATGTTTGAACAATACACTCCTTATAACTACGTCTACAATAACCCAATAAGTATGTTTGATAGGGATGGAAGAAAAGGGACTTCTACCCATACAGATTCATTGGGAAATGTTTTGGCAGTTTTTAATGATGGTGATTTGGGGGTATATAAACATAATGATGCTACTACGGCAGCGGATGTACGAAAAGAGAGAAAAACAACTAATTCAACGAGTGGAGGGGGAACAAAAATGGGAGAAACAGAAAATTGGGATGAGTTTATTGATCCGGATACCTATAAACCTTCCGGAAGAATTGTCTTTGGAGAATCTTGGGATGAGGCAATAAAAAATAAACATGAACTTGCACTAGGCTATGGAAGTTTAGTAGTAGTGGGGCAAAAATCAAAAATCAATCAACCCTTAGATCTCAAGAATGATAAAACCTATGCTCCATTTGGAATTATGACTGGAAAATTACTCGATGGGAAATATGCTTCAGCAAGATCTGCGGGCAATTACCTGGCAGGCTACAACGGTAGAGAAATAACAATGTTCGGTGGGTATGCGGGAAATATAAGCTTTAATACGTATATGAGATTGGCCGGAGCCCTACAACAAGGACAGTACACAAAATGGAATGCTGCAATGATGTTACTGTTTAAAACCGAATATGGACCAGCCCCATGGTTTGGAGAAATGGAATATACAGGAAGAATGGTAAAAGCAGGCTGGCAGACTTCAAGAAAATAGAAAATAATATGAAGAAATATCTTAAAGTATTTATCGTCTTTCTCTTATTTGTAGTTTTAATTGTAGCTATACTATTATGGATCTATATCCCAGGAAAAGACACATTTATACAGTATAAAACTACTGAGATCACAACCACCAATAGGGAGGCACATGTCTTCATAAGACAAAAAGTATGGGGAATGAATGCAGATCATCGTCTTGTATATATAACCAATGATAAAGATGAGGATGCTGGTCCGAGTGAAAATACTGATTATATTTTTAAGGGTTTTTCCCCCATATTCTATAAGCAAAGCAATGATACTATTTATATTTTCTGTTCAGTTGCATCAATAGTTCCACCAAATTGGATTAATTCTTTTACCATACATCAGATTGAGCTAAATAACCAGGAGGTTATGAAATTGCTGGATAAAGAAAATTACAAAAAAGAAAACCTGAATTTGATTGATTAACTGAGCTAGGAGGAAACGCATTTTATAGAACAGAAGGCGCTGGTCAATTCCAGCGCCTTCTGTTCTATGAGTTAAAAGAGGATTTTTCAAGAAGTGTTGTGTATAAAGGTTAAAATCGGTATTCGGCAGGTCGGTTCTAAAATTTCGCAGCCCAAAGTCCTTATCGTAGCCATTGTTTTATTCCTTTATAGTCAATTCGATTGCAAAATCAGTCATATTTTGTAGGGTTTTGTGGCGGTGTATTAAGGGTCCGTACTTGGAATCAGCGGAGTTACTGGGCTTGTCTCTGTTTTTGTCGCCGGTGCAATAGCAAACAAAAAACCAGTATTCATTTTCAGGTGTGGCTTCTATGTAATTTAATAGCTGCCCCGTATTCGCTTTTAATATGCCTTTGGATTATTAAAACCGGATAGCGTGTAATTATACATAGGTTCATTCCATTTTGAATGCACTGTGATAGCCATGATGTTATAGTTACACCGATTGTCCCAATAAAGGGAACAGTGTTCCTTTTCTTTTGCCAGAAATGTTGCCGTATTAAGCCTGGTTTGTCTTTATCCACTAAGCTTACAGACGCGTTGCTATTTTGAATATCATGTGCAGTTCGTAATGATTTTTATGCGCGATTTGATTGTCACATTAAAATTGATCGTAGGAATAACCCTATTTTTTAGCTCAGACTTCAAAGCGTGCCTACAGTAGCACAACGTAATATCGAAAGAGCCCTGGCGGGGTCATGGTAGGAATGATTAAGATGCAGTAGGGAGGAGACCTGAAAAAAAAAATGTTATTTTAAACATTACCTTAGCACAAATTATCCTTTGTATTTATTCTATACTTATGAACTGGAAAGTAATAGTTGGCTGCCTTATTATCCTTGGTGTTACCAGAGAGTTTATTTCTGTTGTTGTGGATTATAGCGCCGGCAAATTTGAATGGCCGTGGGGAGTAGAAATTGGCTGTATAGTGGGAATCGGACTGGGAATATTGGGTATCGGAGAATAGTGGTGTGAAACAGGTCCAGAATATACCGGATCAGCTGCAGCAACTCGGGGTGGAAAATTTCGTAGCTGAAAAAAGCGGACTATTGTATGTTTATACAAGCAATGAAAGTAGCACTGACGTATTCTTTGACAATATAGCTGTTACCCAGATTTCCGGGCCATTGTTGGAAGAAACCCATTATTACCCATTTGGACTTTCCATGTCAGGCATTAGTAGTAATCTGCTAAAAGGAACTTCGTATAAGGAGAATGCTTATAAATTCAATGGAAATGAATTACAGTCAAATGAATTTGCTGATGGAAGCGGTCTTGAAATGTATGACTTTAATATGAGAGGATATGATCAGCAATTGGGACGTTTTTTGCAACCAGATCTGGCAATAGATAAGCATCTGAATTTATCTCCCTATAATTTTGTGATGAATAACCCAGCCCTTTATAGTGATCCGTCAGGAATGGATACCACTGTACAAAGTGGCGCCGGTGGTATTGTCTGGACGGTAAATGCTAAGGAAGTGGTCATCGGCCCAGACGATGGATACAATGGATATAAAAGCGGAGGGAGTGCATCAACTATTTATGTAACTGGGTATGGAGCAGATGTGCGAGTTGGTGAATACAATCAATATGTAAAAGATAATAAAAGTTTACTCTCAAATAAAGTTTTGAACGATAATGGTACAACACTTTCCACCAATATAAGTATAGATTTTGTTTTGGCTACTCCCGAAGACCTTAAAAGAGTGAAGAATGAAAAACTAAGAAACGGTGATAATATACTTGAATTGGAAAACAGTGAATACCGCTCAGCTACAGGGGGATTCACAAAGCAAATTTTTAGCAAGGATAAGAATCCTAAAACTGGCCAGTGGGATGCACTTGGGTTCGAGCATTTTACTGATTTTTCTGCAAAATTGGGAAATTCGTCATCAAAAGTAGGACAAGCATATGGAAGTCCAGCAACTGCTGTTCATGAAATCTTACATATGTTTGGGTTGAAAGATTGGTATAATTCTCCTGAGCAGATGAAAATGGTGGGACCTAATGACATAATGAATCATTTAGGAAACCAACCCATTTTGCATCAGATCCATTGGAATAATTGGCTTAGAGAAATTAAATCACAACAACAGACTAACGGTGATAATTTTATCTTGAATCATTTCGTTGAATAAAAAAATTATGAAACTTAAATTTTTACTTATTTTACTTCTCTCTTTTCAATCATGTAAATATGCTATCATTGTTCCTAAGAAGAACATAATATTTAATCAAAAAGGATATTTACTGTTTTGTTATGATCAAAGCGAAGCGCTGTTTTTTAATTGGAAAGATACGCTTGATAGAGACTTTTTGTTAAGTGATCATTTAAATGGTTATAGAATCGGTGATGGTGAGAAAGATCTTGATTATTTAAAAAAGTTATCGGCTACGGATTCCGTCACTTATTCTTTTCTACATAATGAGGGATATAGAGAGGTGAACACGAATATTAAACTAATTCCAGTTAATGTGCAATATTACTGGGGCGACAATAGTAAGCTTAGGTTGCAAAAAGAACTTGATAATAAGGTTAGTATCAAATTTGAGTATAAAAAGGAAAAAGTTAATTTGTCTTATACACTTTACGATCACAGAATTATTATGTCGATTACACCAGTTAGAAAGAGCGATATTAATAGGATCGCTTCTCTTTGATGAAATTGGTTTAGATTTTTTTTCGGTGATACTTGACCAGGAATTGATTGAGGATCCGGAATCCGATTTTGTTGGCAGGTGCAAAAGGATCAGATATGAGGTTGTTTTGATATTTTATTTAATACAACGACCTTCACCGCTCCGACATGAAGGCCGTCGCACCATCCTCCTAAGTCCTATAAGCTTTCAATACATTCATTACCCATGATTTACCCCATTGTTCAATCTGCTCTTCTGTCCACAGATATGGGTAGAAAATCCTTTTTTGGAATCGTGGCGGCAGGTATTTCTGCCAGTTAGTGCCACCGGTAGCGGCGATGTCTACCGGGTCGCGCTCCAGGTACCGTACGGCAGACTTATAATGTGATAGCGGCCATTCTACGTTTACAAACAAGTCGAGCTTTCTGAGTTGTTCTTCAACAGTACTCATGTCTTCTCCTTGCTGCTGCAGCCTTTTGTATAGAGATGAAAAGTTGGTGTCAATATTATTTTGCGCAAGGTGTAGGAGTTGCCCGCCATATTTCACGATGAACTGTTGGAGGGTGAGTGTTTGTTTACCAGTAGATAATTCTGATGCACCGTACTTCCAATAAATATATTCAAACTGTTCTGCTGTGGAGGACTGTTTTAGTTCCTCTCTTTTACTCAATGTTACCAGTTGTAGGAGGTTTGTTGAGTGGATCTCGATCATGCGATATTGTGCCGATTGGAAACCACTTGCAGGCAAGAGCGACATCCTGAATTTCAGGAATTGTTCTTTGTCCATGCCGTCTACCATGATATCGAAAGAAGATACCAGGGCGGTGAAATAGGCATTGATCCTTTTCAGCCGGGACGCAAAAAAATCAGGTGTCAGCGAAGGATGCGCGCTGATCTGTTTGCATTCATGCAGGGCCAGTTTAAAATAGAGTTCAGTGATTTGATGATACATGATGAAGATTTCCTCATCCGGATAAGAGGTTTTCGGATGCTGGAGGGTCAGCAGTGTATCCAGGTGAATATAATCCCAATACGTGAGGTAATCTGCATAAAGAAGGCCATCGAGATATGCGTTGAGGTCTTGCCCCATAGCAGCATACTTCTCCTGCAACAGGGATAGTCTGTCTTTAATTTCCGGTGTTATTTCCATTGTTACGGTTGTTGTGTTGGTGTAATCAGTTCTTTACTTATGTTGAGCATCCGTTCTGCTGTCAGGAAAACATCTTCGAAACTATTGTACAGCGGCACCGGGCTAAGCCTGATAACATTGGGCTCGCGCCAGTCGCCCAGGATATTGTTGGCTACCAGGGCGTGGAATATTTCTTTGGCGTTGTATGTAGCTATGATAGATAGCTGCGCACCTCTTTCTGTTGCTGCAGCAGGTGTGATGATCTTGTATTGTTCGAAGCCGAGTGCTTTGTTTACTTCGCCAACCAGGTAATAGAGGTAGGCGGTCAGCTGTTTGCTTTTTTCCCTGAGGGGGGCCATGAAGCCGGCTTTTTCGAAAGTTTTGAGTGAGGCATGATATAGCGCCATGGGAATCACCTGTGTGCAGCTTATTTGCCAGCCATCGGCGCCTGCTTCGGCGGTAAAACCTTTCTCCATTTTGAATCGCTGTTGCTCCTGGTAGCCCCACCATCCGGCGAAGCGGTCGAGCGATGTGTCGGCAAAATGTTTTTCATGCACAAAAATGCCGCTGATACCTCCCGGGCCTGCATTCTGATATTTGTAAGAACACCAACAGGCGAAATCGATATTCCAGTCGTGCAATTGCAGTGGTACATTGCCCGCTGCATGTGCGAGGTCGAACCCAACAACCGCTCCGGCGGCGTGCCCCGCCTGAGTAATAGCGGGCATGTCGAACCACTGGCCGGTGAAATAGTTGATGCCGCCAAACAGCACCAGCGCAAGCTGTTCACCGTTATCGGCGATAGCCGCCAATATATCTTCTGTCCGTAAGGTGTATTCACCTATCCGCGGTGCTACTTCAATAATGGCATCTTTAGGATCATAGCCATGGAACCTGACCTGGCTTTCCATCGCATATTGATCGGAAGGAAACGCGCCGGCTTCCATAATGATTTTATACTTGTTGGCAGCGGGGCGGTAGAAGCTCACCATCAGCAGGTGCAGGTTCACCGTAAGGGTGTTCATGGGGCATACTTCCCGGGCGCTGGCACCAACAATATGCGCCATCATTCCCTTCAGTTCTTTATGATAGAACATCCAGGGTGTTGTTCCTTCAAACCATCCCTCTACAGCCAGATTCTCCCAGTTGTTCAGTTGCTGATCCACATAACTACGCGCCGCCCGGGGCTGCAATCCGAGTGAATTGCCGCACATATAGATGAAAGGAACGCCTTGTTGTTTAGGGAAAAGAAATTCATCTCTCAGGTGGTGTAACGGATCTTGCCGATCCAGGCTTTGCGCGAAAGCCTGATTGTTTTCGAAAATCATATCGATAAGTATGTTAACGGTTGGAAATCGCGCCCATAGACATTGCTGTCAATAGCGTCAAAAACAGTATGTTAATATTGGAGGATGGCGGCAATAAGCTGCCAGCTGGAGGAGGTCCTGCTAAGAAGGTCGATTGATTATATTTTTATAAATATCTCCCATTGATGTAGTGGTGGGCAAAACAAATATAATTTGTTTACACTGCCAAATAATTTTTGGGGAGTTGTGGGTATGGGCAGTAGAAAGGCTTGTAAGCGATTAACTTACAAGCCTTTTTTCTTTGTATGATTGTTTAAAAGGGCACACTTCCAACCACTATTGC
>NZ_DATCVJ010000456.1:0-21301 GCF_036566945.1 Chitinophaga sp.
CAAGCACACAAAATATTTTGGGAGGACTCCCGGTGAAGGCTAAACGATCTTTCTTTTTTTTCTGTCTTACCAACTGTAAAAATAGATGTAATTTAGAACACCGGTTTTTGCTAAAAAAAATCATCCAAGATCTGCTATTATGAGAAAGTTCCTGATCCCTGTTTTCAACCTGGCCTTGCTATTGATTGCCATCAGAGGAGTAAGCCAGTCTTCCGCTCCGCACTATAAAGGGAAAATAATAGACATGCATGTGCATATTGGCCTCGACGAGCAGGAAGTGAAAAGCATGAGCGTAGAGCGCACCAATTCCCTGAAGGATATACAAACCTTTATGGCGGCGGTTCCTATTGCCAAAGCGACTATTATCACCATTGCCTGGAAAGGGGATATGGCCAATACCCGCTGGAGAAATGACAGCATTATTGCCCTCAGTAAAAAGTACCCTTCCCTTATTCCTGTCTGTTCCGTGCATCCGATGGATGGAGATTCCGCTTTTGCAGAAATGGAGCGGGTACACCAACAAGGCGTACAGGTAATAAAGCTACATCCCAACACCCAACGCTTTGACGTAGCAGCGCCGGAAGTAGCGGCTATTGCTAAAAAAGCCGGAGAGCTGCATATGACGTTGCTGCTTGACAGTTATAGCTTACTCGACAACAGTGAAATTGGCAAACTGATTATGCTGGCGGTGACCAACCCGGAAGCCAAATTCATATTTGCACATATGGGCGTGGTAAATTTCCCGCAACTCATTGCTATTGAAGCGTTGAAGAAATATCCCTGGTATAAATCAAATATCTGGATGGATTTGTCGGCGATTGCGCCTTTGCTGGGGGATTCCCCTTATCGGGATCAGCTGGTGTGGACTATCCGGAAAATCGGTGTAGACCAGTTCCTGTTTGGCTCCGACTACCCCATTTTCACACCGGGTGAAGCCATTAAAGGAATAGAAGCGATGGGATTTACAAAAGAAGAGCAGGAGAAAATATTTCATAGCAATGCCGAAAGGTTATTGCAATTACAGCCCTGATAACTTGTTTAAGGAACGTGCAGCTTCTCTTTTCTGAAAGAGAAGCTGCACGTTCCTTTTAAAATTTATAGTTGTAGGTGATATTAACACGGGTGCCGGAACCTTTGATGAAGTTCTCATTCCGGGCATTCCATTGAGACGTAACGGTGTAATAGTCCTTGTTAAAAAGATTGTCTACACCCACCTGCACGCTGCTATGGCCATCTATATTAAAATCAGAGAAGAGGCTAAATAACGTAAACTGCTGTATAGGGCCTTTTCCATAAGTATAGGCACCGTTGGCATCTGGTGCAAAGCGGTTACGCGCGCCCGCCTGCAGCATTTGAATGCGTAAATTCCATTGCTTCACCGGCTGGTAGCGGATGTAAGCCGTTAACTTTGGTGGCGCAATTTTATCTCCCAAAATATAAGCATCTTCTTTATCGTTGTATTGGCCATTTTTGTTAGCATCTATTTTACCTTCGATATAGGAATAAGAAGCACCTGCACCCAGGTTTTTCAAGATGCGTACATCAGCAGCTATTTCGAAACCGTGGATCTTAATCGGCTCCCGCGCTATTTCAAACCGGCCTTCTACCAGTGTGTAGTTAGCCCCTAATTTAGAGGTGCTGATATAATAGGCTCCTTCCAGTTCTACAGGGCCTAAGGAGCTGTTGAAGCCAGCCTCGTAGTTATTAGCAACGATGGCTTTTGTTTTCAGCAGGGATACGGTGCTTTCGCTGGCAGTACGTAAAGTACGACCCAGTTCATTCACTGAAAAGCTCTGGGAGTAGCTGATAAAAGGTTTGAAATACTTCAGTTCATTATAACGTAAGCCTGCATTAAACACCAGGGCGTTGTAATCAATAGCGCCGCCTTTTACACTTTTACCGCCTTCAGAATATAAGCCTGTTTTGGTATTCAGAGAAATGATGGTGGTATAATCAGGTACATCTACATTAATATTTTCGTAACGCGCACCCGCTTTTAATATCAGGTGTTTGAAAAAGGTAGTCTTCAATTGTGCGTACGGCGCGAGGTTGCGCATGCTCATTTCCGGCACCCAGGTTCTGCCATCAGTCAGCTTTTGCGCTGTTTTATCAGTCAGGAGATCTAATCCGTATACCAGGTCGCCTTCTATGTTTTTACCTGTCCGAAAGGGAGTAGATAAATTAATACGTACGCCTTTTTTATCCGATGAAATTGTGGATTGTCCACCACCTACGAAGGAATCTACCCAGGAAAATACGGTATAAAATTTCTGATAGTACACATTGATATCCAGATCGGTGTTCCCTATAATTTTCTGGCTGCCATAATGCACATTTACGTTGTGGTTGTAAGGCGTTCCTTCGGGATCGCCGGGGCGGGTACCGAAAACGCCGGTAGCTGCCGTATCGCGATAGTGGCCTTTTTTGAGTATATAATCGCTCCGTTGCTGGCTGCCGAAAAAGTTATACATCACTTCCACCCGATTATTGGAATTGATGCTGTAGCCAATTTTGGTGTAAGCATTCCATAGCTGTGTTTCTCCCAAACCATAGTCAGGAGAGAGGACTACGCCTTTGGCATCTTTATACACACCGGTTTGTTCATAGTGTCCGGAAACTACATAATCCAGTTTTTTGTAAGAACCGGATAGGAGTTGTCCTACCTGCCAGCCGCCGGTATGTTGTGCATTTTTCAGCTGAGTATTAGCGCCTAAAGTGGTTTGTCCGCTCAAAGGCTGTCCGGGTGTAGCTTTTTTGGTAATGTAGTTAATCAATCCGCCATCGGCGCCATTACCATAAATAGCGGTAGCTCCTTTGATCACTTCTACTCTTTCAATCGCAGAAGGGTCGATGCTGCGAATATCGCGGCCACCATTTCGTAAAGGCGTTGATTGTGGGATACCATCAATCATCACCAATATTTCTCTACCTCTCAGTGTTTGTCCTGAGTTACCGGTGGTATTGCTGGCGAAACCCAGTCCCGGTACACTGTTCGCGAGGATGTCTGAAATATTATTACTGATGCCTTTCTGAATAGCTAAGTCTTTAGCGCCCAGAATAGTGATGGAGGAGGGAACCTGGTCCAGCGTTTCCTGTTTACGGCTGGCAGATACTACAAACTCCTGCAGGTCGCCATTGGAGGACAACGTTATTTCCTGGTGAGTGGTATCATTAGGAAGCAGTGTAACCGTTTGTTCGGTTCCTTTATATCCTACACTGGTTACCTTTATTTTGTAAGTGCCGGCTTTGGCCAGTGTGAGTATAAAAGCGCCTGTTTTACTGGCCACTACACCTGTTTTTGATCCGGGGATACTAACGTTTGCAAATGGCAGCTGCTCACCGGTATCGGTTTTCACGGTGCCTTTTAAAACAGCTTGCTGAGCATTCGTTGATAGTGTAATTCCCAACAGGGCGGGAATTAGTAAAGATATACTACGCATATATAGGTTGATAAATTGAAGCCGCAAAGCTAGCAGCTTCTCTTTATCTCCTCATTACGCAAAAAGGAAATAGAATGATCGAAAGCGGAATTTTTAGGAGACTATAATTGAATCCGGCTATTCACCAACTGTATAATTTCTGCATGAATTTCTGCGATAGACCGCATGCCCTGGGTTTCATTCGCGCAAACAATTCTGTTGATGCTATCATCTGCCAGCAACATGGCTTCATACTCTTTTTTCACCGCCTGTTGCAGGGAAGTATCTTTTTCGTGGATATCATCTTTGCCCTGGAGATAGTCCCGGTCTTCGTTGGCGCGTCTTTTAGCCAGCGCAGATTCTACGAAAGAAAACGGCACATCGAGGTAGATAGAAAATTGTGGTTTGGGGATTTGGTTGTATTGATATTCAAAGTCGTTGATCCAGTTACGCAGGTATGTTTTTTCTTCATCCGTATGTAGCTTGGCGCATTGAAAGGCAATGTTGGAGAGTACGTATCGGTCTACCAGCACAAAATAGCCATCACGCAGCCATTCATTGATGGTAGCAGCAAATGCTTTCCGGTCTTCCGCAAATAATAACGCCACCAGTTGCGGATGTACATTTTTCACCTCGCCAAATTCACCACGGAGAAATTTTGCAATGAGTTCTCCAAATACGCCCTGATTGCTCCGGGGAAAATGTACGAATTTGGTCTTCTCATTTTTTGACGCCAGGTATTGTGTCAGCAGTTCTATCTGCGTAGACTTTCCGGCGCCATCTAAACCTTCCACCGCTATAAATTTGCTGCTTGCTATCATTATGATCCTTGAATTAAGGTCGGAAATTAATGAAAATCTCCTGCTCTTTTGATTTATTAACGCTTTAAATACAAAAAGTCCGCATTACTGCAGACTTTAATGGTGGCGAAGTTAGCAAAGTTTTGTCCAAAATCAAATTCGGCCTGCTGTTACTTCTTCTCCTAAATGAATTTTTATAGCTGAAAAATTCTGATAAACAGTGCCTTGTCCGAAGCCATTTTCATTTATCATTCCTCCTTTGATTTTATTTTGGGAGAAAATTCTCTTGCCTACATAAATAGCTCTTTTTAGTAAGAAGTTTTCCCGCAGCAGATCAGAATTAATACGATTAAAATGCCGGTGATCATCAGAGATGAGTTGATCCTTACTTTTGTACATCAGCGTCTGAAATAAGGTACCGTTTTCCTTGTACAGCTGAATGGCTTGCCCATCGTGCCTGTAGGCGCCGGCATATCGCTTTTTGGGATGCAGTACACAATCATTTAATTTTCCACTGGCCAATGAATCGTTGGGAACATAAAATGTTTCAAATACATTATTTTCTTCCAGGTAAATAATTTCTGTCAGCTCATCGCTGGCTACAGAAATCAGTACTTCTTTTGTTTTTTTTGTAGAGAAGCCGTCCGCTATCCGCATGCTATCATCATGTGTAATGGCATCCAGGAATTCCGGATTTTTAATGACTACACTTTTACGTCCATATACTTCCAGTCTGCCTTTAAAGTCCTGGTCTTCGTAACCATAATCCATCACCTTTTCATCATACCCTCTCAGTTTATAAAAGTCGTCGCGCTTCACGCAGATACGTCCTTGTACGTCCCAATACTTTTTGTGAGTGCCAATACGGGGCGGCATTAGAAAGATATCCGGGTCTTTATTGAATTGTTCATTCACATATTCTGCGAAGCCGGGACCGATGAAATTATCCGCATCTATGCTACAGAGTATATCGCCGGTAGCGAGTCGGAACGCCATATTTTTGGAATGGCTCATATGGAAAAATTGTGGGTCTGTGGTCCGGAAATACACCACCAGACCGGTGTCGATCTCCTGTTGCAACTCGGTTTGAACCCAGTCGTACAGGTCATCCCGCGAGCCGTAATCGAGGATGACGAATTCAATATTATGATACCCGGCATTATCGTGGATATTACGTTTCAGGGTTTGCTTCAGGTGTATGGTCCGGTTCATACATACTGTACAGCAGGATATGCGGTTTTGCATGGATACTTTTCTTTAATGGTGTGTTCGTTTGAGGTGCCGGGTAGAATAACAATGGGAGAAGCATATTGTTTGATGGGGAAACAAAACCGCTGCGCCCGCGCTGGCAGCTAACGTTCTGTCTTTGAGTGATTAGTAGAATATGGAAAATAATATGCTTTAAATACTAATTAAATTAGTATAATTGCTAAATAAATTAGTTTTAAATTCACAACGATGCCCGCAAAAAAAGCAGATATCATCGCGCAATTGCAAAAGGATATCCTTCTTTTACAAGGGTTCAAACCAACATTAAACAGTGCTGCCGTAGATGTGGGGCTTGGGCCTATAAAAGATGCATTTCCGAATCATTCATTTCCTACAGGTGCTGTGCATGAATTTCTGAGCACCGCAACGGAGGAAGCTGCGGCCACCGCTGGTTTCATCAGTGGCTTATTGGGATGTTTGATGACAGGAGGCGGCATTTGTTTATGGATCAGTACTTCCCGTACCATTTTTCCTCCGGCTTTAAAGAGCTTTGGCATTGAGCCGGATCAGATCATTTTTGTTGACCTGCAGCGCGACAAAGATGCCCTCTGGGCCATGGAGGAAGCACTCAAATGTGAAGGGCTGGCAGCTGTTATCGGCGAAATAAAAGAGATTAGTTTCACTAACTCCAGACGGCTGCAATTAGCCGTAGAGCAAAGCAGGGTAACCGGATTTATTCACCGGCATCAGCCCCGCAATATTGGTACGACTACCTGTATTTCCAGATGGAAAATAACTCCCCTGATGAGTGAGCAGGAAGATCAACTGCCTGGCGTAGGCTTTCCCCGCTGGAATGTGGCGTTAGAAAAAATCCGTCATGGCAAACCAGGCGTATGGCAGGTAGAATGGTCTGCGGGCAGGTTCCAGCCGGTGCACAAACGAATGACCCTAACCCCGCAGCAACCCATCCGAAAAATAGGTTGATATGTCCCGGCGCTTTGTAACGATATGGTTCCGTCATTTACTGACGGATTGGTTCACCCGCCGGCAGCCCCAGCTGCGAAACACCCCTTTTGTATTGGCAGCACCGGATCATGGCCGGATGAAAGTAACCGCCGCCAATGCAGCGGCGCAGGCACATGGCATCAATGCGGATATGTCTGTTGCCGATGCCCGGGCCCTCTTTACCACGCTCCAGGTATTGGATGAAGTGCCGGAGTTACCCGTCAGACTCCTGACTTCACTCGGTCATTGGTGCATTCGTTTTACACCGGTTACCGCTATTGATCCACCCGATGGACTCATCCTCGATATCAGCGGCTGCGCACACCTGTGGGGCGGAGAAGCGCTCTATTTACAGGATATTCTTTCCCGATTAAAAAATTTCGGCTACGATGTAGGTGGCGGCATGGCCGATACCATTGGCGCAGCATGGGCCATTGCACGCTATGGACAAGGCGCTGATATCATACCAACCGGAGAGCAAACCAACTGCCTGCTATCACTGCCTCCCGCAGCATTGCGCCTGGAGTTAACGGTAGTAGAACGACTGCAAAAACTCGGACTATACCAGGTAGAAAATTTCATTGGCATGCCCCGCGCCGCACTGCGCCGGCGATTTGGCCAGCCAATGCTACGCCGGCTGGATCAGGCCATTGGCCTGGAAGAAGAAGCCCTGGAGCCATTACAACCTCCCGAACCTTATCAGGAACGATTACCCAGCATGGAGCCTATTATGACCAGCACGGGTATCGAAATTGCGCTACAGCGGCTTTTGGAAGCCCTATGTCAAAGACTCTCTACCGAAGGGAAAGGACTGCGTACCTGCGTATTTAAATGCTACCGGGTAGATGCTAATATTCAACAAATAGAAATAGGTACCAACCGCGCATCGCATAATCCCGTTCATCTCTTCAAACTATTTGATGGAAAAATTTCCACGATAGAACCGGCATTGGGCATCGAGTTGTTTGTACTGGAAGCCGCCAAAGTAGAAGATGCCTTGCCTTCACAGGAAACGTTGTGGGTAGCAAAAGGGGGACTCGAAGACGTGATCGTTGCGGAATTGCTGGACAGGCTTACCGGGAAAATGGGTCCCGATACCATACAACGTTATTTACCGGATCAGCACCACTGGCCGGAACGCTCCATTAAATCCGCTACCAGCTTAAAAGAAAAACCTGCTATCGACTGGCGCACCGACAGGCCCCGGCCTATCCAGCTTTTATCCAAACCTGAAGCAGTGGAAGTTTCCGCTCCCATTCCCGATTATCCGCCAATGCTATTCCGTTACAAAGGGGAACTGCACCGGATAAAAAAAGCAGATGGCCCTGAACGGATAGAACGCGAATGGTGGCTGGAAGGAGGGGAGCATAGAGATTACTATAGCGTGGAAGATGAAGAAGGCCGGCGTTACTGGCTTTTCAGACTGGGACATTATGATGCAAATAAACCACAGCACTGGTTTATTCATGGCTTTTTTGCGTGATGATTGAAAATGATGAAGTATGCACTACACAGAATTACAGGTAACCTCCAACTTTAGCTTTCTACAGGGCGCCTCTCATCCGGAAGAACTGGTAGAACAGGCCGCTGCTTTGGGATACAGCGCCATTGCCATTACAGACCACAACACCCTCGCAGGCATTGTTCGCGGACATGTGGCGGCGAAAGAAAAAGGTATCCGCATCATTCCCGGATGCTGCCTCGATCTGCTGGATGGCCCCAGTTTACTCGCTTATCCTACAGACAGAGCAGCCTATGGGCGACTGTCTGCGCTGCTGACAAAAGGCAATTTACGGACAGAAAAAGGGCAGTGTCATTTGTATAAAGCAGATGTATTTGAACATGCTCCGGGCATTAAATTCATCGTTATTCCACCTGCTGCATTAAATTCCCTCTTTGACTATGACGATGATTTTAAACAGGCACTCCATGAATACCGTGCTGCATTGAAAGGCCAGCTGTATCTTGCTGCCACCCGCTCTTATCAGGGCGATGACTTTAAAAAGCTGTATCGGCTTTCTCAGTTGTCGGATACGTTGAAGATTCCATTAACAGCCACAAATGATGTACACTACCATCATCCTGACCGCCGGCAACTACAGGATGTATTAACCTGTGTCAAAGAAAAATGTACCGTCTACAATGCCGGTTATCGCTTACACGTCAACGCTGAAAGATACCTGAAGCCGCCCGCTGAAATGCAACGCCTGTTCCGGCAATATCCTGATGCCCTGCAGCGCACACAGGAAATCGCTGCTGCCTGCCAGTTCTCGCTCGACTCCCTGGAATACGTATATCCGGAAGAACTCACTACGGAAGGACGTACACCACAGGAGGAACTGACTTTTCTCGCATGGCAGGGCGCCAAAGAAATATTCGGTGATCATCTCCCTGAAAAAATAATATACAACATCAACTACGAGCTGACATTCATTCAGGAAATGAACTATGCTTCCTATTTTCTTACGGTACATGATATTGTGAGATTTGCCAGAAAACAACATATCCTATGCCAGGGGCGTGGTTCCGCGGCTAACTCCACTGTTTGTTTCTGTTTAGGCATCACTTCTGTGAATCCAACAAAATTTGATCTGCTCTTTGAGCGGTTTATTTCTTCCGCACGCAATGAGCCACCAGACATTGATGTAGACTTTGAACATGAACGACGGGAAGAAGTGATGCAATACATCTATGAAAAATATGGACGCGACAGAGCCGCCATCGTTGCCACTGTTACCCAGCAACGACACAAAGGCGCTATCCGCGATGTAGGCAAAGCCATGGGACTCTCTGTGGATATGATCAACCGCTTGTCCGGCGTTATCCAGGAATACACCGATGAGTCCTTCGATAACAACCGGGTAACGGAGCAGGGACTCAATCCCAATGATCCCCATTTAAGAAAAGTGTTGGATCTCACCGAGCAGATGGTGGGCTTTCCACGGCAGCTCGGACAACATACCGGCGGCTTTGTGATCACACAGGGAAAGCTTTCTGACCTGTGCCCGATCCTGAATGCACGCATGGAAAACAGAACCAATATTGAGTGGAATAAAGACGATATCGATGCCTTACGCTTTCTTAAAATTGATGTGCTGGCACTCGGTATGCTCACCTGTATCCGTAAAACGTTCGATCTTGCCAAAATACATTACAACAAAGACTTTACGCTGGCCAACATTCCGGAAGATGACAAGGCTGTTTATGAAATGATAGGACATGCAGATACAATCGGTGTATTTCAGATCGAGAGCAGGGCCCAGCAATCAATGCTGCCACGACTAAAACCGAAATGCTTTTATGATTTAGTGATTGAAGTGGCCATTGTGCGGCCCGGCCCTATCCAGGGCGACATGGTGCATCCTTATCTGCGGCGCCGTAACGATGAAGAAAAGGTGACTTACCCTTCCAAAGAACTGGAAGAAATTTTAGGTAAAACCTTAGGCGTTCCCTTATTCCAGGAACAAGCCATGAAAATTGCAATCATTGCAGCAGGCTTTACACCCACGGAAGCGGATGAACTCCGGCGCAGCATGGCCACCTTTAAATCTGTTGGCACTATTACCCGGCTCCGGGAAAAACTGGTTACCGGCATGATGAAAAAAGGATACGAAGAAGATTTTGCCAACCGTATTTTCAAACAGCTGGAAGGCTTTGGCAGCTATGGTTTCCCGGAAAGTCATGCCGTTAGTTTTGCATTGCTGGTATATGTTTCTTCCTGGATTAAATGTTACTATCCCGATGTTTTTGCCTGTGGATTACTCAACAGTATGCCAATGGGCTTTTATCACCCGGCGCAGATTGTCATTGACGCCCGCAATCACGGTGTGGAGGTAAGACCTGTAGACATCAATCTTTCTCTATGGGATAATAAGCTGGAAGAAAAATCTGGTAAATATCATGCCCTCCGGCTTGGCTTCCGCCAGGTGAAAGGGATTCGGGAAGATGACTTACAAAGCTTTCTTTCCAACAGTACGGGTAATTATACCAGTATACCTACCCTCCGTGATGCTGGTCTTTCACTAGCCACATTAGAGAAATTAGCAGATGCAGATGCCTTCAGATCTATGGGCCTGGACCGGCGCCGCGCACTCTGGGAAGTATCTGCCCTTCATGACCGTCCCACAGGCATGTTTACCGGCCAACCATCAGACAGCGTTGCCGAGGCGCATATACAACTCCCCGAAATGACCACCTCAGAGCATGTGGTACACGATTACAGCAGCACTACACTTTCATTAAAAGCACATCCCGTAAGCTTTGTTCGCGGGAAACTGCAACAGCTCCACATCACTGCCAACAAAGATCTCCACACCATTCAGGACGGGCAACCTGTAAAAGTAGCAGGACTGGTACTGGTACGGCAAAGACCCGGCACCGCCAGCGGTGTTTGTTTTATTACCATTGAAGACGAAACCGGATGTAGCAACCTCGTTGTCTTCAAAAAAACATTCGACAAATTCCGGAAAGAAATTGTGCAATCACGGTTACTCATGGTGGAAGGAAAACTGCAACGCGAAGGAGAGGTAGTGCATGTGGTAGTACAACGTTGCTATAATGTAACGAGATTATTGCAGCATCTTATTCCATCGAGGGTAGGAGCTAAGACAGTAAAGGAAACAGGAGAGCAGCAGCAGGAACAAAAACAGGAAGTAACACAGGGAAATATTTTTGCCGAGGCGAGAAATTTCAGATAACAGCTGCTGCCGGCAAAAGCAACAGCTGTTGCTTTTATTTTCAGGCGGCGCTATTCGCTAAAACCCGGGTCCCCATTTCTTTTAACCACAGCACCTCCTGCGGGTCCACCACCTGGTCTGTTTCTTTGGCCAGATCATCCCAGTAACGCATTTTTAAGTACAAGTCAAAAAGTGCATCTTCCTCAAAGGCTTTAGCAGCAACGGCTTCCATGGGGCCGCCCTGGTACTCCAGCGTTTTTTTACTGGCATCCGATAACTGTTCGTAGTAACCAGGAATTTTATAGGTGAGATAACGTTTGGCCGCTACATGGCTTGCCACCAGCTTCGCCATCTTATCGGAAAATCCCAGTGATACCAGGTACTCACCACCCATACGATCATGATCATGCTTTCCATAAATCCCCATCTCTTCTCCCTCTTCCAGGAAATGACCGATGTCGTGGAAAAAGGCTGCCAGGATAACTTCCTCCTCAAATCCTTCTGCCTGCGCCAGTTTTGCCGCCTGCACCATGTGCATCAGCTGCGTAACGCCTTCCCCGTAGTCCAGGTGTCCGTATGTAGCATATAAGCCAAATAGGCTGTCTATTTTCTGTTGTATAGTATTACTATTATTTGCCATAAGGGGTGCTTTAATCTTTTTTAAAAATAATTCATCTGGTTGAATATTTTTTTTCTGAGCCAAGACTCCTTGTAATTGTCTACCATACAGCAAGTAGCAGATTTATCAAGATGCGGCAGTCGCCCTTTTTTCGGGCTTGATACGCTATTTCCGGCATAAGGTCAGTGTTTACTTATGCTAATATAATGTAGAAATATGCTAATCGGGATGTGTAATCTCTTCCAATCAAGTGCTATGTTTGCCTGGTGACAATAAAAAGTTGGCAGTCAACGGAAAACAGGCATTACACCAAAGAAATACCTTCCTGTTACCGGCGCCAATGAATTCGGAACCTATGCGCTTAAAGTCGCAGATACATTCATAAATAAAATAACGCGTGAACAAACTTTCTTCCTTATTACTAGGCTGCCTGTTATCTTTATCGGCTGTAGCACAAACCAGGACAGAACTCCCGGTAAAAAATACGTATCCTGTATCAACAACTGATACCGAAGCGGATATCATTTTAAAGGCAGCCCACGTAGTACCCACTCCTAATCAATACCGGGCGCTGAAAAACGAATTTATTGCCTTTATACATTTTGGCCCTAATACATTTACCAGGATGGAATGGGGAAACGGCAAAGAAGATCCGGCCATATTTGATCTGAAAGGGTTAGATACCGATCAGTGGTGCGAAGCCATGAAAGCCGCCGGCATCAGGATGGTGCTCCTCACCGTAAAACATCACGATGGATTTGTGTTGTGGCAAAGCCGTTATACCAAACATGGTATTATGTCTACCGCCTACAAAAATGGCAAAGGAGATATTTTAAAAGAACTGGTGGCATCCTGCAATAAGTACGGACTGAAAGTAGGCGTTTATTTATCACCCGCTGATCTTTACCAGATAGAAAGTCCGGAAGGCCTGTATGGCAATGGCAGCAAATATACTACGCGAACCATTCCCCGGGCGGTACCCGGCCGGCCGTTTAGCAATAAAACAACGTTCACCTTTGAAACAGATGATTACAATGAATATTTCATGAATCAACTGTTTGAGCTGTTAACGGAATATGGCCCTATGTACGAAGTTTGGTTTGATGGCGCCACGCCGAAATCGAAAGGTGGCCAGCAGTATACTTATGCCTCCTGGCGGCAACTGATTCATAAACTGGCACCGCAGGCGGTCATCTTCGGTAAAGAAGATATCCGCTGGTGTGGTAACGAGTCGGGCAGAACAAGACATACCGAGTGGAATGTGATCCCTTACAAGACAGATCCTGCCGCATTGAATACCTTTGATGACCTCACAGCAGAATCATTGGGTAGCAGGGAAGATCTTTACAAAGGTCATTTCCTGCATTATCAGCAGGCGGAAACCAATACCTCCATCCGTGAGGGATGGTTTTACCGCGATGATATTTATCAGAAAGTAAGAAGTGCAGATGACGTATTCGATATCTATGAGCGCTCAGTAGGTGGCAATTCCACTTTTCTCTTGAATATTCCACCCAACCGGGAAGGGAAGTTTTCTCCTGCAGATGTTAGTTGTTTGAAAGAAGTAGGAAAAAGAATCAAACAAACTTACGGTACCAACCTGTTCAAAGGTGCGCAAGGCCCCCGCAACGCACTGGACAACGACACAGAGAGCTATTTGCTGGTAGACAATCATCACCCGGAGATAACCATAACGACTACACGTCCGGTGACCATTAATCGCATGGTATTGCAGGAAGCCATTTCCACACATGGAGAACGGGTAGAAAAACATGCGCTGGATGCGTGGATAGATAATCAGTGGAAAGAAATCGCGACGGCCACTAATATTGGCTATAAAAGAATCCTGCGATTCCCGGAAGTAACCGCAAACAAATTCCGGGTGCGTATACTGGAATTGCGCGATATCCCTGCTATCAGTAACATTTCTGCTCATTATTATCAAACACGCGCTCCACAATTACAGTTACAGCGCAGCTTAGAAGGCATGGTCAGCATTGATGCTCTCCAGACTGCCTTTAACTGGAAGCCGCATGGCGAAAACGCATCAAAAAATATCAGCGGCGCCTATCGCATCTTTTATACAACAGATGGCAGCGAACCCGGACCACAATCCACCGAGTATAATGGCGCATTTAAATTAGATGGGGGAGATGTAAAAGCAGTAGCCATTGATAAAAACGGAAAAGGCCCGGTAACTACACACCGGTTTGGCCTCATCAAAGAAAACTGGAAACTGCTGGAAGCTACCGCTTCGGCAGATGGCCACCCGGCTGCACAAGCGTTCGACGCGTCCGAAAAAACCTATTGGTTGTCTAAAGAAAATACGACTGCACCATTTATCAACATTGATCTGGGTTCCGAACGTTCCCTGAAAGGATTTGCATACACCCCGCAAAATCAGTCTGCTACCGGAATGATGGCAAAAGGAGTGATAAAAGTTAGCGCTGATGGTAAAACATGGAACACGGCGGAAACTTTCGAATTCGGTAATCTCATAAATGATCCGGTGACACGGTATCATCAATTTAAGAAAAATGTTACTACCCGTTATATACGGATAGAAGCGACGGAAATTGCAGCTGGTGGAAAATCTGCGGCGATTGCCGAATTGGATTTTTTTGAGCAGAAGTGATCACCTCTGCTCGGGCATATACTACAATATAAAAAAGGGAAAGGTCTACTTTATGTAGACCTTTCCCTTTTTTTCTGCTCCCCCTTCTGGACTTGAACCAGAGACCCTCTGATTAACAGTCAGATGCTCTAACCAACTGAGCTAAGGAGGAATATTTTTCAATGATATTACTATCATTTTCCGGCGGCAAATCTAATCAAATTTTTATTTCTTCAAACAGAAAATTCAAGAAAACTTACCTTCTTCTACCTTAAGTAAAAAAGCTGAAATCCTTTGTAAAAAAGAATTTCAGCTTTTTGCTCCCCCTTCTGGACTTGAACCAGAGACCCTCTGATTAACAGTCAGATGCTCTAACCAACTGAGCTAAGGAGGAGTGTTGCCCTCATCGTTTACGCGATTTGGGATTGCAAAAATAGGTAAATTTTTATTTTTGCAAAATCTTATTCTGATTTTTTTCAAAAAAACTGGTAAAAAGAAAACAACACCAGCCACCACACTACGTTTTACCCGAAATAAAAAATTTCATTTCCCCACTGCTACCAGCTGTCTTTCCCCTAAAGCACCCGCCCGTGTCACCTTTCGGACAAATGGCAAATCCAGTTTGCTGACATAAAAATGTGGAAATGATTTTAGCACGGTACAGCTATATCCTTGCTGTTGCAGGGCGGCGGTGCCTTCCGGCGTCGTAAATACAAGAGAAGAAGCGGTATCTGCACGGATGACCGGCGCCTTCAAATAAAAATCAAAAGCATAGGAATTAGCCTGGTAAAGTCCGACAGCACGACCGGGGAGATAGGTATTTGCATATATTGCCGCCGTAGAACCACTCTGGTATTGCATCATATCAGGATATAAAATAGTGTTCAGGTATAAATTCAGCAGGATGCTGATGGAAATAGTCCGGTAAAACACCGCCTGTTTGGTGGACTTATCCAGCCAGTAGTGGAGTAGGAGGTACAGGAAAAACAAGGCGGCGGCCAGCAATAGCCAGGCATAATGCATCGCAGGCTTATAGAGCAGATCAATAACCACCACGCCCACGGCCAGCAGGATGATGATCGTGTATTGTGTGATCCGGAAAAACTGCAGCCCTTTGGTGCTGTACAGCGATAAAATATACTGTGCGGTGAGAATAGCAAAAAAGGGGAAAATGATATTCAGGTAATGAGGCAGCTGAAAGCGGGAGAGGGAAAACAGTACAAATGTGGCCAGGGCAGCACATATGCAATAGTATTCCGTTTGTTGTTTCCATTTTTTTATGAAGATGATGACCGCCGCGTATAACATCACTGACCAAGGGAGAAAAGCCCATAGCAGGGTATGGAAAAAGAAAAACGGATCGCCGGCGCCTTTGATAGGGCCGGTGTTCATAAATCGCCCAAACTGGCTGTCCCAGAAGAAAAAGCGCAGTCCGGAAACGCCATTGCTGCCAAATACAATTTTCTCCGGATGCAAATCAAACTGTGTGTACAGGGCATATAGTTCGGGAGTGATGAATAAAGCAATGAGCAGCAGTGCCAGTAACCAGCGCCAGTGAAACAGTTCCTTCCAGTTACGTGTAAATAGCATTTGGCCGCCAATAGCGGCACAAACAGGCACCAGGGCAAACAAACCCTTAGTCATGATGGCAAAAGCCGTAAAAATGGCTCCCAGGAGGATTCCCCGCCTGTAAAAATGATACACCGCCGCAATAATCAACCCCGTGAGATAAGGCTCTGCCCGCACATCGTTGTTGGAAATCACCAGGTGTTCGGCGGTGAGGAGAATGCAAACTGCCCACCGGGCCACCTTTTCATCGTATAAAGCCAGCGCAAAACGGTAAGTATACCCCGCGCCCATCAACAAAAAAAGAATGGCAGGAAGCTTATAAGACCAGGTGTGAATACCGAAGAGCTGGAAGCTGATAGCAGTCATCCAGAAAGGGAAGTGAGGCTTATCCAGCCAGTCATAACCATCTGCATAGAGATTCCAGTAGTCATGTTTCAATACCATGGTTTTGGCAATACCGGCATAGAGTGCGCCGTCGGGCTCCAGGATAGGTACAAACAGGGCACTGAACTGTAACAATATAACCATGGCTGTTATCAGCAGCCATACTTGTTTTTCTGTAAGTACAAATCTGCGGGTTGTAGGTGTAGTCAGCATGACGAAAAGTTACAGGCATCTGCCGGTTACTTCAAATACACTTATCACTCTTAACAGAAAGATAATTGCTTACCAGAGCCAGCCACTTTTTTCCATACCCAACCAAGGGCCATCTTCGCGCTGCTCTATCGGGTAGGTTTTCAGGTAGTAGCCTTCCCCGCTGCTGTTGTAGCCGTTTTTCAGACTAAATTTATAGCGGTGCAGCGGACAAACCACGTTACCGGCGGCATCTATTACCCCATCGGCCATAATGCCACCGGCATGCGGACATTTATATGCAAAGGCGAAAAGCTGTCCCTCATGCAGGGTACAGCAAATCTTCTTCCCATTTACTTCTATCACGCTGATCGCTTTCTCTGTAAATGGTAATTGCCCTTCTGCTAATTTATACCAGGAATACTCTTTGGCCATTAGTAGAAGAATTCGGTTTTATAAGGGAAACGCTCCTTATACAGCTGCGATACCTTATCCAGGATGGTTTTGCGCAGTTCTTCGATATTCCTTTTTTCCAACGCGGAAATGAATACACAGTTGCCCTGGCTCTTTGTTTCCCAATGTTGCTTCAGGTTATTCAGGATATCCTGCTTAATCTCTGGCTCCAGCCACTGATCAAAGGTGTTGGCCTCATACAGATCCATCTTATTAAAGATCATGATAGTGGGCTTCTCAAAGGCTTTCAGCTCTTGCAGCGTGCGGTTTACCACTTCAATCTGCTCTTCGTATTGCGGATGGGAAATATCTACCACATGGATCAGGATATCACTTTCGCGCACCTCGTCCAGCGTTGATTTGAAGCTCTCTACCAGGTGGTGGGGCAGCTTGCGGATAAATCCTACCGTATCGCTGAGCAGGAAAGGCGTTTGTTCAAAAACTACCTTACGCGTGGTGGTGTCCAGGGTGGCAAACAACTTGTTTTCGGCAAATACCTCACTTTTGCTGAGCAAATTCATGATGGTACTTTTACCTACGTTGGTATAACCTACCAGCGCCACACGA
Organism: Chitinophaga sp.; assembly: GCF_036566945.1. Lineage (GTDB taxonomy): Bacteria > Bacteroidota > Bacteroidia > Chitinophagales > Chitinophagaceae > Chitinophaga. The sequence goes on from NZ_DATCVJ010000456.1 coordinate 17,505, forward strand.
ATAAATTCACCGCGTTCCTGCCGCTGGGTGAGCGATTGCCGGTCAATGTCTTCCAGTTTTTTGCGCAGCAAAGATATTTTGTCCTTTACGATACGGCGATCCGTTTCGATTTCCGCTTCCCCAGGTCCCCGGCTACCAATACCACCTCCCTGTCTTTCCAGGTGACTCCACATCCCACGTAAACGGGGCAGGATGTATTGGTACTGTGCCAGCTCCACCTGCACTCTGGCCTGTGCAGTACGGGCGCGGCGGGCAAAAATATCCAGGATAAGATCACTACGGTCTATCACCTTTACCTTCAACACTTTTTCAATATTGGCTATCTGAGAGCCGGTCAGCTCATCATCAAATATAACCAGTGATATATTCCTGCCTGCAACAAACTGATGTATTTCTTCCAGCTTTCCCTTACCTACAAAGGTAGCCCTGTCGGGATGCGCCAGGCGCTGGGTAAAGCGTTTTACGGCCTGAGCACCTGCGGTTTCTGCCAGGAACATCAGCTCGTCCAGGAACTCGTTTACCTGGCGCTCTGTCTGATCCTTGGTGATAACACCCACGATGACGGCTCTTTCTTCTTTTTCTACTACTCGTTTTTTCTCAATCAAGTTATTTCTGAATTTGCAGCAAATTTACAGAGAATTTGCTCGCTACGCTCGCATAGATTTACTCAGGATTAAAGTGATTAAACTGATTTTGATGATTGTATTTGTTTTTTATGCTTTTAGAGAGATGAAACGAGATAGATGTCAAAAAAAGAAAAAATCATCAAAATCAGTCTAATCCTGCTAATCCTGAGTAAGAAATTTAACCCCGCGAAGCGGGCAATCCCATTTCTTCCTACATTTACCCGATCCAAAACAACTTTTCGATATCATGTATAAACCTTTTTTACTGACAGGACTATTAATCTCAACTATGGCAGTAGCCCAGGATAAGATGACACCCGAATTGCTATGGCAATTGGGCCGGGTGAGTGGAGAAGCCATCAGTGCTGACGGCAAAACCGTTATCTACGGCGTTTCTCAGATCAATATGACCGAAAATAAAGGCGAGAAAAACCTTTATTCCATTCCACTGGCCGGCGGCACACCAAAGCAACTCACCCAAACACCAGGTGCAGAAGGCGATGTAGCCATATTGCCAGGCAATAAAATTGGCTTTTCCCTCAAAGGACAATGGTATGAAATGAATACCGACGGTTCCGATCCGGTGCAGAAAACCAATGTGGAAGGCGGTATGCAAAATATCCGTATTTCCCCAGATGGTAAACATATCCTGTTTTCGAAAGAAGTGAAAGTGAAGAAGATTTCCGGCGCCGATCATTACACAGATCTCCCGAAATCTAATGTACAGATCTATGATAACCTCAACTACCGCCACTGGGATACCTGGGAAGATGGGAACTTCTCACATGTTTTTTATGCTACGTACAACAATGGCGAGGTAGGCACCCCCGTAGATATTATGGCGGATGAACCATTTGACTGTCCGCAGATGCCCTCCGGTGGCCCTGAAGACCTGATCTGGAGCCAGGACGGCAAAAGCATCCTCTATGTAACAAAGAAGAAATACGGGAAAGATTACGCCCTTAGCACCAATACCGACATCTACGAATATAATCTCGATACCAAAAGTACCCGCAACCTGTCGCAAGGCATGATGGGCTACGATGTGGCGCCCGCCTTCAGCCAGGACGGTAAATACATTACCTGGTTAAGCATGGCCCGCGACGGATACGAAGCAGATAAAAATGATGTGATCCTCCTGGACCGCGCTACCGGCACCATCACCAATCTCACCAAAGGTTGGGACGGCACCGCCGGCGCCACCCGCTTCAGTAACGATGGCAAAAAAATATACTTCCTCGCCGTTATAAAAGGTACCGAACAATTGCTGGAAATTACCCTGCAGAAAAATGTAGCCCAAACTACGGAAAAGCATATACGCCAGGTAACAACCGGCGATTTTGATATCAACGATATGCTGGCCCAAAGCGGCAACAGCCTGGTAGTATCCCGCACCGATATGAACCATGCGGCAGAACTGTTCACCGTAGATTTACAGAAAGGCAGCCTCACCCCGCTTACCAACGTAAACAAAGCAGCCTACGACAAAATAGGCATGTGCAAAATTGAAAAGCGCTGGGTAAAAACTACAGATGGCAAGGACATGCTCACCTGGGTGATCTTCCCGCCCAACTTCGACCCTGCTAAAAAATATCCTACCCTGCTGTATTGCCAGGGTGGACCTCAATCTGCAGTATCCCAGTTTTATTCCTATCGCTGGAACTTTCAGCTGATGGCTTCTCAGGGTTACATTGTAGTAGCACCTAACAGAAGAGGAATGCCGGGCCATGGCGTGGAGTGGAATGCTTCGATCAGCAAAGACTGGGGCGGACAACCGATTAAAGATTACCTGAGCGCCATCGATGATGTAAGCAAAGAGAGTTATGTAGACAAAGCCCGTTTAGGTGCGGTAGGCGCCAGTTACGGCGGCTACTCCGTATATATGCTGGCGGGTGTACACGAAAACCGTTTCAAATCCTTCATAGCCCACGATGGTCTTTTTGACCTGAAAAGCTGGTATGGCACTACAGAAGAACTCTGGTTTGCCAACTGGGATATCGGCGCCTACTGGGACCCGGCTAACGCCAACGGCTACAAGCACTTCAACCCAAGTGAATATGCCAACAAATGGAATACGCCTATCCTTATTATACAGGGTGGTATCGACTTCCGCGTGCCCATTGAGCAAGGCTTACAAGCCTTCCAGCTGGCGCAGCTGAAAGGCATCAAGAGCAAACTGCTCTACTTCCCGGAAGAGAATCACTGGGTACTGAAACCACAAAACGCCATCGCATGGCAACGTGAATTCTTTAACTGGCTGAAAGAAACCCTGTAAATCACCAAACAATCCAGCTATCATGGCGGCTTTATTAATGGATATCCAGGATGGTATTGCTACCATCACACTCAACAGACCTGAGGTATACAATGCCTTCAACGATCCGCTCAGCTACGAGCTGCAGGACGCATTAAAAAAAGCAGAAAAAGATGCTGCAGTGAGAGTGGTGGTGCTGACAGGAGCAGGGAAAGCTTTCAGCAGCGGGCAAGATCTCAAAGCTTCTATGGAGTCGGGGAAACGCGATTTAAGTGAATCGCTCCACAAACGCTATAATCCAATTATACGCGCCATCCGCAATATGCCCAAGCCGGTGATATGCCGGCTCAATGGCGTAGCGGCTGGCGCCGGGTGCTCCCTCGCACTCGCCTGCGATATGATTATTGCCAGCGAAGAAGCCACCATGATTGAAATATTTGTGAACATCGCCCTGGTACTGGATTCCGGCTCCTCCTATTTCCTGCCCCGTACCGTAGGCTACCACCGTGCATTTGAACTGGCTACCAAAGCCACTAAAATCACAGCGCCGGAAGCACTGCAAATGGGACTGGTCAACAAAGTAGTGCCCGCCGCCGAACTGGACGCCACCGTGCAAGCAGAAGCAGCTTATTACGCTGCCGCACCTACGAAAGCGATTGCACTTATGAAAAAAATGCTGACAAAAGGAATGACAGAAGACCTGGACGCGGTTCTCGACTACGAAGCCTATTGCCAGGAAATAGCCGGTAATTCCGCCGATAATGCGGAAGGCATACAAGCCTTCCTGGAGAAGAGAAAGCCCGTATTTAAAGGAGCATAAAGCTGAAGGCATAAAGCAAAAAGCTATTAAAGCGAATGACCAAAGCAAAGGATTTAATTCCGCTCTGGTCATTCGCTTTAATAGCTTTTTGCTTTAT
>NZ_DATCVJ010000457.1:0-3245 GCF_036566945.1 Chitinophaga sp.
CGGAGTCTTTTAATGCCAAAATAAAGTCCTTCAGGAATGCACTCAGAGGTGTACGGGACGTAGAATTTTTTCTTTACAGATTGACTAAACTTTATGCTTAAAATTTCCACTAATCCCCCAAGTTTTCAACTTGATCCTTAATTGGTGCCAACAAAGCTCTACAAAGCCCCGCTCAGAACCATACGGCGTAATTCTGTTCAGAACCGCTAATAAACTTTCCATAAAAATTGCTTTTAAAAAGATGATTAAACAATACCTATCTATCCGGTTAAGCCAAACAAATCCCCTTTCGGATCAGGCGATCCGATTATCAATTCCTTATGATCTAGCTTGATTTAATATATACGCTGGAGCAGCGTTTGAGCCAAAAAGAAAAAGGGACAAACCTTTCTGAAAAAGATTTGTCCCTTATGGTGATCCCCTTGGGATTTCCGATCTATTTCCTAGTCTTCCCCCTGAATACTTAAACCGCACCTAACAGGCTGGTTATTAAGTATTCTACAACAGCGATTCGCTTTTCTACTTCTTAACTTTATGAGGTTGGCCCCAACTTTAATAGACTAAAAAATAGACTAGTTATGCTGTTACCTCTTAAATTAGTGTGCAAAAGTAGCAAGATTCGGCGCGATGGTACAAGCCTTGTTTTCATCCAGTATTGTTATAACTCCGACAAAAGAACATTGCTCAGCACTGAAATTGCGATCCCTCCTGCTTATTGGAAAAGATCCCGGATCACTGCAAACCTACCAAAGGAATATGGGAATTATGAAGAACTCAATAAGCGGCTGAAAACCTTATTGCGTCTGGTCGAAGATGTTATATCCCATGCGTTGCAAGAAAAAATAATAGACGTCTTGACCTTTGTCAAAAGTACCTTCAAACCAGACCTTAACCCGGAAAACCTTGCCCCGAAAGCTCAGGAAACGGCGAACAAGCAGCCGGAAACAAATCTGGATTTCTACTTTCAGATAGATGATTATATAAAGTGCAAGACCAACAAGGTTACGCCTGGCATGCTGCGAGTTTACAAAAACATGAAAGATCATCTCCAAGCGTTTCAGGATTACAGGAAGGCTATTATTACCTTCGATTCCCTTGATTTCAATTTCTATGAAGGTCTGGTTGATTTCCTGACATTTGAGTATATCCAACGCCGAAGGAAAGCCGTTGTAAAGGGCCTTAGGACGGCTACAGTAGGCAAAACAATTAAGCAGCTGCGTATATTCATCCGGGATAGACTACGCCGTAAAATCATCCCTCCTATTGATTTATCGGACTTCAAGATTCTGAATGAGGAATCTGACGCTATCTATCTTTCGTGGAAGGAAATAAACCAGATATACAATACAGATCTGACGGATTACCCTTCCCTCCTGCCCTACCGTGACCTATTTGTATTGGGATGCCTTACCGGGCTTAGGTTCTCGGACTTTTCCAACATCAAACCGGAAGATATACGAAAAGGGATGCTTCATAAAAAGCAGGAAAAATCGGACCACTGGGTGGTGATTCCCTTAATGGATGCGGCTAATGAGATACTTATAAATCGCTTCAAAAAAGTAATCCCACTCGTGAACAATCCGGACTTCAATGTAAATATTAAAGAAATTGGCCGTCTAGCCGACATTTGTGAGTCAGTGAAATTTTCCTACAAAAAAGGCAATAAGGACATCGAAGTCATAAAGCCTAAATATGGATGGATCACCTCTCATACTTGCCGCCGCTCTTTTTGTACTAATGAATTTCTGGCAGGAACACCAGTAGAGCTGATAATGAAAATCAGTGGGCATAAGAGTCTTCAGGATTTCTACCGGTATATTCGTATTAGTCCTGAAGAAGCGGGTAAAAAGATTAAAGAGCTATGGGAAAAAAGGAAACAAACTGGAATTGTGCTTTTAAATACTGCTGATCATTCACAGGCATGTTAAAACCAAAATCAACCGGAAAGGCTTTGCTGTAGAGACTTTCCGGTTGATAAATTTCATATATCTACATAATGGAAAATGGCGCAAGAAGACTCAAGCACCATTGTCGTAATTGCTTAAACAAAAAAAGACATTATTTTTTTGCCGTAATCTCTGCTATGGATGCGCTGAATTCTTCTTTGATGGCTTCCCCAATCTCCCGGATTTTGTCCTTTTCGGCATTGCTTAGAGCTGGAATCGCCCTACCATCAACAACTTTATCGCGGCTTCTCACCTTTCGATAAAAAGTAGGCACACTAAAATTGCATTCTTCACACACCCTGTCCCGTAAATGCTGAGCCACCGTGGTAAACTCAGAATGAAGCATAAATAATACATTCTCGTCCTTTAAATTCTTCATGGATTAAGATTTAATGGTGATTAACAAGTCTCCCGATCCTTGTCCGGTCCTCAATATTTAAAGAGTAGACAGTCCGGAAGAAAAATTTAAAATGGTTAGCTGCAAATTCGGTCACTTCTGCGTCCATCATGCGTTTCTCTATGTTTAGGAGTATTTCAGTATATCCATCAATTGTTTCATCCAGCTCCTTTAATTCTACATCTGAGGCTAATTCTTCAAGCCAATCCAGTGGTTCAACCAGTTCTGTAACCAGTTTGCTATTAAGATCAGTAACGCTATCTCTGATCAGCGCATCTTTTACAATAAATACAGCCTCTCCACATCTGATAAAATACTGGGTAAATAGCATAAAATGATCGCGCTGCTCCGCGGTCCACTTATCAGCGTCTTTACTGGCAATAACCCGACTCAGTGAATGCCAACAAAGATTAGCGAAGCCAGTTTTAGTGCTGTACGGGGTAATGTCGCACAGGATACTTAATAAACTTTCCATTACATTTCAATTTTAAAGAATGATTAAAGGGCTACAGGTCTTAATTTCCATACGATTCCCCTCTCGGTCTTTTCGACCGATTATCTATAATTGTTGCTAATGTGAAGGATACCGTGATCCGGGATAACAATTGCAGCTAACGAACGTCAATGGCTATATGTAAAATGCCATAGGCGTGGCTTACTTGCAGTGTTCTACCCGCGCGCGCTTTGGAGAGGCCGAATAGATCTTACAAGCAAGCCCACGCCTATGGCATGAGCATTGCTGCACTACATTCTGGCCTCTCCAAAGCACGCAGAAAATGTAGTAATCAATGCAGAAAATTTGATCTGCAAAATTATATTATGCGATGCACTAATCCAAATGCCCTGTTAGACTGCATTTCGATTTATACTCTATCAAAAGTAAGAAATCATTTTCAATGTTA
>NZ_DATCVJ010000458.1:0-9501 GCF_036566945.1 Chitinophaga sp.
CGGAACTTATCGGAGTAACCCAGTCGGTTGGCTACATCCCAGAACATTTTCATCTGCGCAGCAGCATATTGTTTGGAAGATCCTTCCATGTAAAACTGTGTGCCGCGGCCACCTACCATATCCAGCAGGATACCGTAATTAGCTTTATAACCCGGTACATGCGGGTTCTTAGCCCAGTACTGGGTGCCCAGACAAAAAGAGTTTTCATCATTCTTAGCGCCGTAGTCTTCTACGTCTACCAGCAAAATATCCACACCCGCTTCCGGCTTCTGCAAATGAAACTGCCGGGCTACTTCCATGAGTACGGCTACGCCACTGGCGCCATCATCCGCACCATCCAGTTTCTTTGTTTTATCAAAGGCGTCTTCATCTGCCCATGGGCGCGTATCCCAGTGTGCCAGCAGCAATACACGCTGTTTGGCAGCGGGGTTAAAGCTGGCAATGATATTAATGCAAGGCAGCTTTTCATTCTTAGGACCGGTCACTGTGGTACGTTGTACGTACACAGTATCTGCCCATGGCCGCAGACTGCTGATCAGCCAGTTGGCGCATTTTTCCTGTGCCGGCGTATTGGGTATTCTGGGCCCAAAACTCACCTGTTTGGCAGTGTAAGCATACGCAGAATCTGCCTGGAAAACGGGGACAGGTACATCCAGTTTGGCTACTTTGCTGTCGCCGGTGCTGTCGTTCGTACTTTCTGTTGTCTGGCCATTCTGCTGACAGGCGCCGGCCAGTAAGGCCAGCGCAGTCAGCGTAATAAGAGCTTTACGCATTATCTTCGGAAATATTTGGTTATTGAAGACTGTAGGAAACAGTACCGTCTTTCTCATCTTTCAGCTGCACGCCAATAGATAATAATTCATTACGGATTTTGTCGGAAGCTGCATAGTCCTTGCGGCTCTTGGCTTCCTTACGCATTTCAATCAGCATCTGTAAAACGCCATCCAGCTTGTTGTCTTCCCCGGTGATGACTTCCTGTTGAATACCCAGAATGTCTACCAGGTATGTTTTCCAGGTTTGCTGTAACAGTGTAAATGTATCTTCACTGATTTCGTGCATTTTTATTTGCCCGCCTTTCAGAGAGTTGATCACCGGTGTAAGCTCAAACAGGTTCGCCAGTATTTTAGCGGTATTAAAATCGTCGTTCATGAACTCCGGGCACTCCTGGCACCAGGTACGCACCTGTTTGTCCAGCTCTTCATTGATGCCCTGACCATTACCGCTGGTATATGTCAGCTTTTGCAAGGTTTCATAAGCAGCCCACAAACGTTGTAAGCCTTTTTCTGCGGCTTGCAGGGCTTCATTGGAGAAGTCCAGTGTGCCACGGTAATGCGTTTGCAACACAAAGAAACGGATAGTCATAGGGCTGTAAGCCTTATCAAGCTGAGGATTGGAGCCGGTAAACATTTCCGTAAGCTTAATGGTGTTGTTGTAAGCCTTACCCATTTTGCGGCCGTTGATGGTGATCATATTATTGTGCATCCAGTAGCGGGCCATCATCTCGCCATGTACTACTTCACTCTGCGCAATTTCACATTCATGGTGTGGAAACTGAAGGTCCATACCACCACCATGGATGTCGAACTGCCCGCCCAGGTATTTGGCGCTCATGGCAGAGCACTCAATATGCCATCCGGGGAAGCCTTCGCCCCATGGGCTTGGCCAGCGCATCAGGTGTTCCGGCGGCGCCTTTTTCCACAGCGCAAAGTCGGCCTTGTTGTGCTTATCGTCCTGTCCTTCCAGTTCCCTGGTGGTTTCCAGCATGTCTTCCAGTATACGGCCGCTCAGAATGCCGTAATCATAGTTGGCAGCATATTTTTTCACATCAAAATACACGCTGCCATCGACTTCGTAGGCATATCCTTTTTCAATGATCGTTTTGATCATTTCAATCTGCTCAATAATATGACCGGTAGCCGTAGGTTCTATACTTGGTTCCAGGCAGCCGAATTGCAGCATGGCCCAGTGGTACAGGTTCGTGTACTTCTGCACCAGCTCCATAGGTTCCAGCTTTTCCAGTACGGCAAACTTTGAAATCTTATCTTCTGCTGCACGACCTTCCTCTTCAAAGTGGCCGGCATCAGTGATATTACGTACATAACGCACTTTATAGCCCAGGTGCTTTAAATAGCGGAATACTACATCAAATGTAATATAAGGGCGGGCGTGTCCCAGATGTGATTCGCCGGATACGGTGGGTCCGCACACATACATGCCTACATGGCCCGGGTGTAATGGTGTAAATACTTCTTTCTGTCGATGTAATGAATTGTATATCCTGAGTTCTGACATATGCTGTAAATGACAGATGTCATCCGGCTGCGCCGGGTCCTGACACCTTATTTTTTATTGATGGATGGCAAAGATAAAAATTGTTTTCCGGGTACGATAAAACTACCGGAACAACATCGGTCTGCCATACAAATATGATACATTTTCATAATGGTTACAGTTATTTATTTACTTCTACTTCCGTCTTTCCGCTGCCGATTAAACTCAGATTGGCAATTACAGGATAATGATCAGACAGGTCAGAGATGATTTTCCGGAAGCTGTTTACCCTAAAATGGTTGCTCACAAAAACATAATCAATACGTAATGTAGGCGCCAGCCCTGTAAAAGTACGTCCTATTCCTAAACCTTTTTGCAGAAAAGCGTCCTGCAAATCTCCTTTAATGGTAAAGTAGGTATAGGAGGCCGGTGTATCATTAAAATCGCCGCAAACAATAACAGGATATGGGCTTTGCCGGATAAAATCGCCTACAATATCGGCCTGTTGACTGCGACGGATATACGCTTCCCGCATTTTTTGTATAATGCTCTTGGTGGCCTTCAGGCCCGTATCTTCCTGGTTCCTGATTTTTTGAATGGCTGAATAATCTTTCTTATCAAACCGGTATGATTCCAGGTGCATATTAATGATCCGGATTGTATCCTCTTCTTTCACAATATCCGCATAAATCAGGCTTTCGCTTCTCGGACCTACGCTCATCTTTACTTTGTCAGAGGAGATAATAGGGAAGCGGGAATAAATAATCGACCCCCAGTGTTGCATGCCATCCCGGTTAAAATCGCTGGAAAAGTAACGATAAGGCAAAGTCATCTCCCTGGAAATATCTTCCCGGTTGTTGAAATCGTTTTTTTTCTCTGACGTATAAAAATCCTGGAAACAGGCAATATCCAACTCCTGTTTTTTAATCATAGCAAACATCGCCTGCCGGTTATATTTACTGTCCTTTTCCCGGTACAGGCCAAACTGGCTCACATTATAGCTCATGATGGTAAGCGTATTGCCGTCCTTCACGGCCTTATTACCCGAAGGCATATGAAATGCCACAAAAGCGCTAATGGATTTCCAGCCCAGCAACAGGGCAATCAGTGATAACAAAGTATAGCGATAATTAAAAAACAACCATCCGATCAGGAATATAACCAGCACACACAGTAAAAACGGGAATGCCAGTGTGATGAAGCTAATAGGCCAAAACCACGCCGGTGAAATATATGGCGCCATACAGGCTGCCAGGAAAAGTAATACCACGACGAAGTTGATGAGCAGAAAAAATCCTTTCGTAAATAGTCTTAAAAATCGCACCGTGTCATACTTTGTTGAAGTACTAAAGTTAGTGTTTTTTCAACGACAGACAGGCCATAACCGGGAAATGCTCGGAAGGCTGCGTTGCCAAAACCTCGCCTCCGTGAATCAGGAAGGAGGGCTGCGCCAACACATAATCTATCCGCAGGGAAGGCGACAAAAAGGAGAGGGTACGGCCCCAGCCACTACCGGTTTCCAGGAAAACATCCTGTAAATTCCGGCTCACAGTTTTATAGGTAAATGATACCGGCGTATCATTGAAATCACCGCAAACAATGGTGGGATAAGGGCTTTCAGCTACCAGCGCCGCCAGCTGAATTGCCTGTGCAGATCTTTTCTGAAAGGTCGACCGCATTTTATAAATCAGCCCTGAACCGCCCGGGGCCTTCATCTGATCATAATCCTCACCCCTAAACATATACGAAGTGAGGTGCACGGAAAATATCCTGATAGTGTCTCCCTTTATCACAACATCCGCCTGCAAAAAAGAACTACCACTACCCACTTTACTTTCTCCGCAGGGGATAGCCTCCGCTGCTGCTATTGGATAACGGGAAAATAGCGCAATGCCATAATACCAGGTATTCCAGTGGATTTTATCACAGGTAAAATAATGATAGGTATAGTGTCCCGTTTGCATTAATCTGTTTATATGGTGCTCTTTGTCTGCCTCGTCGTTGCTGTAAAACTCCTGCATACACAGGATGTCCGGGCTGTTTTTGTCCACCACATGATAGATAGCCGCTTCCTTCTCTTTATCCGTTTTATAGGCATTCAGCCCCATGCTGCTGGTATTGTAGGTCATCAGCGTAAACTCGTTGCTGTAGGGTTGTTTGGCAATATTATTATTACGGAAGATATGAATGCCCCAGGTGACCAACACTGCGGGGATACAACATAGTACTGCCATACTGCACAGTATTATCTGCTTTCGGGCCTTACACCACCACAATACGGGTATTAAAAGGAGACTAATGGGAAACAGGAGGGGAAAGAAGAAGCCCGAAAATCCGGTCATCCAAAATTTACCAGGGTTGAAGAAAGGAAGATAGGCGCTCAATAGGAGGCCTGTTGCGATGAGCATACTACCCCAAAGCAGCAGCCGGCGAAAAATTTTTTGTAGCATAGGGGGACAAGCAATTTCAAATGATGATCTCCAAAATACAAATTAAAAGGGGATACCTGAGTAGCATTTATCCGCTCATGTATCCCCACTTATCGTAGTTCAGAATTTGTAATTCGTAATGCTCTTATTCTGTTTTGCTTGCCCTGAGTAAGGTATCCCTTTCGTCTGGTGAGAGGGAAGACAAGCCATTTTCATTTATCTTATCAAGAATTTCATTTAATCGTTGTTCCGGTACTTTGCCGATACGTCTGAAGGGTTGTTGGTCTACCTCTGTTGAACTAGTCTTTTTTTTAAAATCATCAGGGTTGACCTGTTGCGCAGCGGGATGGAAAACATGCGTCAGTTTAAACGCCAGTCTGTTAAAGCCCGAACCCCAGTCATTACCTCGTTTCCACTGGGTCATATAGATCCAGCCTGCAAGGGCACCACCTACCAGTACAGGAATGTAGGTATAACCATAGGTAGAAGAAGCCACCAGCGATCCCACGGAAAGTACGACAAATAGCAGGGTAATGATCCACAGGGAAATGCCGCCTGCCAGCAGTGGGAATATGCGGTAGCGCGGAGCAATGGCGGTAACGCCAACGGCTATCGCCATAATGCTGCCAGCCGCGCCCAGCCAGTATTCGGTACCGTTCAGTGCATGGAAAGATGGTATAAACTGCATAGCTGCCACATAAAACAGATTACCAACGATACCTCCAAAAATATACAGGGGTAAAATCCGCTGGTGGCCGGCCAGGTGCTGCATAAAGGTGCCAAAACACCAGAGCCACACCATATTGGTAAAAACCTGCCAAACGCTGATATGTGTAAACAGAGAGGTGACCAGCGTCCATGGACGCATTAATAATTTTGCCGGATCAGCAGGAAGTCTCAGCCAGGTCATGATGTCCTGATGAAATCGTGGCTCACCAACATCTTCCATCTTGTAAATAACAAGAGTGAAGAACAGGAATATAAAAATGGTAAGATTTACGACCAACAATTGTGTTACCATATTTCTTCCTTCTCCTAAAGAGAGGCGGGGTAATTTCTCCTTTTCCAACGCATGCATGGTACATATATTTTTCAATACAAAAATACGTCATTAATACAGTTGTATTAATAAAAATCTGTTCGCCGCTTTGTCCACCCTCGCAGCAATAAATACGCAAAGAGTGCGCCACCCAAATGCGCAAAATGTGCCACATTATCACCGGCGGAATTTTGAACACCGGACCATAATTCGGCCACAATCATAAATCCAACGATATATTTCGCCTTTACAGGGAACATGAAGTAGATGTACATGTAGGTATTCGGAAATAGATAGCCGAATGCGAACAGGATGCCATACACAGCGCCAGAGGCTCCCAGTGTAGCACCACTGCGGTACATATGCACGTAGTCCCTGACGTATATCCTGGCAATCTCTATGGCGTTGGGATCATGGTAGTCCAGCGCATTTTTCAGGCTTTCCATGCTGCTGGTCCCGTTCCCCAGGTCATACTTGTTATCCAGCAACGTGAAATTGCTGAGAGAAGGATCATTCAGGAAGTTGGTCGCATACTTAGTAAGGGTTACGTTCTCATAAGTGAGTACCCCCATATGGCAAAGCGCGGCACCAATTCCGCATATCATATAGAAAATGAGGAATCGCTTGGGGCCCCACAAGTTTTCCAGGGTGGCGCCAAACATCCACAGGGTAAACATATTGAAGAGCACATGCGTAATGTTCTTCGGATCGTGCAGGAATAAATGCGTGATGAACTGATGTGGCCTGAAAAGTTCAGAGCCCCAGTAATGCAAGGCAAATAAGCGACTTAAATCATAGTCAAATCTGTTCAGCAGCGTAATCTGCACCAACCAAACCAAACCATTAATGATCATCAGGTTTTTGATCACCATGGGAAGGAGCTGAAATTTTCCGGGCCTGTACTCGTTCATTGTTGCTTAGTTATTAGCTCTTTTTTTCAACAGCACCACATTTTCAATGTGATGTGTGTGTGGAAACATATCTACCGGCTGTACCTTTTCCACTGTATAAAGTGCATCCAGCAAGGCCAGATCCCTGGCTTGTGTAGCCGGATTACAGCTAACATATACAATTTTAGGCGCTGCAATTTCAAGCAGCTTGTTCACCAGTTTTTCGTGCATGCCTGCCCGTGGTGGATCCGTGATAATTACATCCGGTTGTCCATGATGTGCAAAAAAAGCATCATCACAAATATCCACTACATCGCCTGCAAAAAACTCGGCATTGTTAACATTATTTCGGGCGGCGTTCTCCTTCGCATCATCTATCGCTTCTTTGATCAGCTCAATACCCACTACCTTGCGGGCATTGCGGGATACAAAGATGCCGATACTGCCAGTGCCGCAATATAAATCGTATACTATTTCAGATCCTGTTAACCCGGCAAAATCCCGTGTTACCTTATACAACACTTCTCCCTGGTAGGTATTGGTCTGGAAAAAAGATTTAGGACCGATTTTAAAAACAAAATCTTCCAATTTCTCTTCTGCATACCCTTTCCCAAAATATACCTTCGGCTCCAGGTCAAAGATGGTATCATTGCCCTTAGGATTGATGGTATAAAGCACTGTCGTAATCGCTGGTACCGTTTTCAGCAAATGATCCAGCAAAGCAATGCGGTTAGGCTTGTCTTCATGACGGATCACCAGGTTCACCATAATTTCTCCGGTAGTACAAAGCCGGATCACCAGGTTGCGCAACCAGCCCTGCTGTGCACGGATGTCGTAAAACGGCAGCTCGTGTGCCACGGCATATTCGCGGATGGTATTGCGGATCAGGTTTACCGGTTCCTGCATGAGATAGCAGGTATCTATATTCAGTACTTTATCAAACAACTTAGGTACATGGAAGCCCAGTGCGGGTCTTACAGGTATTTCTCCGTCATTTGCTTTTATTTCCTCATTGGTGAGGTACGCTTTATTACTGAAGGTAAACTCCAGTTTGTTACGGTAATGTTCCGTGTGTACACCACCCAGGATAGGATCCATCGGTGGCAATGCCAACTTCCCAATACGCTGTAAATGGTCTGCTACCTGCTGTTGCTTATATTCCAGCTGCTGGGAGTAAGGCAGCATCTGCCATTTACAACCACCACAGGTACCAAAATGCTGGCAAAAAGGTGTCACCCTCTTGTCAGAATAACTATGAAAGTGAACCACTTTCCCTTCTGCCCAGTCTTTTTTGTTTTTACTAAGACGAACATCCACTACGTCACCAGGCACCACACCGCCTTCAATAAATATAACTTTCCCGTCAAGACGGGCCAGGGCTTTACCCTCTGCCGCATAGGCAGTAACAGGTACATTTTCTAAAACAACGTTTTTTTTCCTCACGGCTGCAAAGGTAATTGGAAATGCTGAATCCTACGCCGTAATTCATGTAATTACCACTCACCACACCGCTTTCCTTTTTTACTTTTTTCCGCTTACATTTACATATTGCTTTCAAATCTTATGCGTAAATTATTTGTAATACTGATAGCCACCCTTTTAGGGCACTTACACCTGCAGGCGCAGGGATACCAGATCACTGTGAAGCTGAAAAACTTTACCGGCGGAAAATTTTTCCTCGCCCACTATATGGGCCGATCTACCTACCTGGCCGATTCTGCTGACGTAAGCCCATCAGGTGACCTCATCCTGAAAGGCAAAGAAAAACTGCTGCCCGGTATCTACCTGCTGGTGCTCCCAGGAAAAGAAAAATATGTCGAAACCCTGATCGATAAACAGCAATTCTTTAGTGTTACCCTCGATAGCTCCGACCTGATCAATAAAACTATTTATAAAGGCAGCCCCGACAACGATTTGTTCCTGTCTTACAACAAGTTCCTGTTTCAGCAGGAAGCGCTCAGCAGGAACATACAGCAGCAGCTACAGGCGGCGCGCACTGCGGCAGACACGGCGAAAGTGCTGCCCCTGCAAAAGGAACTCGGGAAAAAGATCCAGGAATTCCGGACAGACTTTGTTGCCAAACACCCCGGTACCATTCTCAGCACCATTTTTCTGGCGATGAAAGAACCGGAAGTGCCTCAGCAGCCAGCCGGAGAAGACTCTTCCTTTGCCTATCGCTATTTTAAAGGTCACTATTGGGATGAAGTAGACCTGGAAAGCGATCGCCTGGTGAGAACACCCATTCTGGAAGGGAAATTGAAAAAATATTTCTCCCAATTAGTCATGGCCTCCCCGGACTCTATTGTGGTAGATTGCGACGCCCTGATTGCCCGCACCCGCAAAAGCAAAGAAGTTTTCAAATTTGTGCTGTGGTGGCTGACTTATAACTATGAAAGCTCTCCCTATATGGGCATGGACGCCGTATTTGTTCACCTGGTAGAGAAATATTACGTGCCCGGAGAAGCCTTCTGGCTGAATGATGAGCAACTGAATAAAATTGTAGACAGAGCATACGCTTTGGCCCCTAATCTCATCGGAAAACAAGCGGCCCCCCTCGAATTTAAGGATACTGCTTCCAACATGCTTTCGCTGTATAAAACCCAGTCCAGGTACACGGTACTGGTTTTCTGGGACCCTACCTGTGGCCATTGCAAAACAGAACTGCCTCGTTTGGATTCCGCCTATAAAGCAAGCTGGAAAAGCAAAGGAGTGGCGATGATCGGCGTGAAAACGGAAGGTACCCGTGAAGAATGGATCCAGTTTATTCAAGATCATGACCTCCGCGGCTGGATACATGGCTCAGATCCGCAATCTGCCACTAATTACCGCCGTTTGTACGATGTATATAGCACTCCTATGATCTACCTGCTTG